>CALXDO010000028.1 GCA_944387075.1 uncultured Oscillospiraceae bacterium
CGTCCCCGGCTGGGGCGCTGGTCTGCGCCTGAGAAATGGTCGAAGGTCAAGCCTTCCATTATTCCATAAATACACCTGACAAAGGAGAAAAAGAGACCATGTTAGACATCAAGTTTATCCGGGAAAATCCCGACGTTGTCAAAGAGAACATCAAGAAGAAATTCCAGGACGCCAAGCTGCCCCTGGTGGACCAGGTCATCGAGCTGGACCGCCAGAACCGGGACGCCATGACCGAGGCCAACAACCTGCGGGCCTCCCGCAATTCCCTGTCCAAGCAGATCGGCATGCTCATGGGCCAGGCCAAGAAGGACCCCTCCAAGCTGGAAGAGGCCGAGGCCGTCAAGGCCCAGGTGAAGGCCAACGCCGACCGCCTGGCCGAGCTGGAGGAGCTGGAGGACAAACTGGCTGGGGAGATTCGCTCCATTCTGCTGAAAATCCCCAACATCATTGATCCCTCCGTGCCCATTGGTGAGAGCGATGAGTTCAACGTGGAGGTGGAGCGGTTTGGGGAGCCCGCCACCCCCGACTTCGAGGTGCCCTACCACACCGCCATCATGGAGCGGTTCGACGGCATCGACCTGGACTCCGCCGGCCGCGTGTCCGGCAACGGCTTCTACTATCTCATGGGCGACATTGCCCGGCTCCACTCCGCCGTGCTGGCCTACGCCCGGGACTTCATGATTGGCAAGGGATTCACCTACTGTGTGCCCCCCTTCATGATCCACGGCAACGTGGTGGAGGGCGTCATGAGCCAGACCGAGATGGACGCCATGATGTACAAGATTGAAGGGGAGGATTTGTACCTCATCGGCACCAGCGAGCACTCCATGATCGGCAAGTTCATCGACCAGATCATCCCCGAGGAGAGCCTGCCCTACACCCTCACCTCCTACTCCCCCTGCTTCCGCAAGGAGAAGGGTGCCCACGGCATTGAGGAGCGCGGCGTATACCGCATCCACCAGTTTGAGAAGCAGGAGATGGTGGTGGTGTGCAAGCCGGAGGAGTCCATGGAGTGGTACGAGAAGATGTGGCGGTACTCCGTGGAGCTGTTCCGCTCTCTGGACATCCCTGTGCGCCAGCTGGAGTGCTGCTCCGGTGACCTGGCTGATTTGAAAGTAAAGTCCTGCGACATCGAGGCCTGGTCTCCCCGTCAGCAGAAGTATTTTGAGGTGTGCTCCTGCTCCAACCTGGGTGACGCTCAGGCCCGCCGCCTGAAAATGCGGGTCAAGGGTGAAAACGGCATGTACCTGCCCCACACCCTGAACAACACCGTGGTGGCTCCGCCCCGGATGCTCATTGCCTTCCTGGAGAACAACCTCCAGCCCGATGGCTCCGTGCTCATCCCCGCTCCCCTCCAACCCTACATGGGTGGCACCACCGTGCTCACCCCCAAGCACTAAGCCATGGAGGACACCCCCAACTACACCCCTGCCTCCTTTGAAAAACGGGTGGCAGCCTGGGTGGGCATCGTATACATGCTGATGCTCACCGCCCTCATCACCTACACCGTGGCCACCGCCCGCTCTCTCCCCGGCACCGCACCCCTGCTGCTGGTGCCCCTGGGGGTGGGTGTGCCCTTTGTGGTGGTGCATCGCCAGCGCCAGGGCACCGCACCCGGTGGACTGGTGGTCAGTATTCTCATGTGTGTGGTGTGTGTAGCGGCGGTGGCGCTGGGCCTGTGGCTGGGTCTCCCCGCCCTTCTGGCCAACCTCACCACCCCCCTCTGACAAGGAGGTAACCCCCATGGAATCTCTCATTTCCACCGGACTTGCCCAGCTGGATCTGCCCGCCTATCCCCAGGATGGGGCGGAGAAGTTGGCAAGATATGGTAATCTCCTGATAGAACAGAACAAGGTCATGAACCTCACCGCCATCACCCAGCCCTTCGACGTGGCCACGCTGCACATGCTGGACTGCGCGCCGCTTCTCCACTGCGGACGGATGGAGCACGCCTCCCTCATTGACGTGGGCACGGGGGCGGGCTTTCCCGGCATGGTGCTCAAGACCCTGTGCCCCACCCTCTCCCTGACTCTGCTGGACGGGCTGCAAAAGCGGCTGTCCTGGCTTCAGACGGTGGCGGAGGAGCTGGGGCTGGCGGATGTCACCACCCTCCATGCCCGGGCGGAGGAGGCGGGCCAGGACCCGGCTCTGCGGGAGCGGTTTGACTACGCCACCGCGCGGGCGGTGGCAGACCTGGGGCTTCTGTGCGAGATGTGCCTGCCCTTTGTGCGGGTGGGCGGCCGCTTTTTGGCCATGAAAGGCCCCGACTGCCAGGAGGAATTGGACCGGGCCGCCCGGGCCATTGACACCCTGGGCGGGCAGCTCAAAGGGTGCTATGACTACCAGATTCCCCACACCGACATCACCCACCGGGTGGTGGTGGTGGAGAAGGTGGCCCCCTGCCCGGCCAAGTATCCCCGGCGATGGGCGAAGATGCAGAAAACGCCCCTGTAACGTGCGTTTTACTTGGCTCCCCCTCTGGGGGAGCTGTCAGCCGCTAGGCTGACTGAGAGGGCCCTCTCCGTCACCGCCCTTCGGCGGTGCTACCTCTCCCAACGGGAGAGGCAAGTAGGCATTGTAGAACCTGACATTGGTTCAATTTCTTTACAAAAACATTTGCTATATAAACATATTCATGATATGATTTTCTTGTTGTGAGGAGGCTTTGGCATGGGAACATCGGTAATGGTCACATCTGGAAAGGGAGGAACCGGAAAAACCTCCCTCACCGCAGGCGTGGCCTCCTGTCTGGCCGCTCTGGGCAAACGGGTGCTGTGCATCGACGTAGACATTGGTCTGCGCAACCTGGACATCGCCCTGGGCATGTCCGACCGGGCGGTGATGGACTTCTCCGATGTCATGGAGCACCGCTGTCCCCTGCTCACTGCCGCAGCGGAGCACCCCAAAATTCGGGGGTTGTTTCTGCTCACTGCCCCGCTGTCCCTGATTCACTTGGATTTGAAGGGCTTTCGGGATGTCATCACTGAGGCCCGGGACTACTACGACTTTATCTTTCTGGACTCCCCCGCGGGCCTGGGGGACGGGTTCCAGCTGGCCATGTACGCCGCCGACCGGGCCATTGTGGTCTCTGCCACAGAGCCGGCCGCCCTGCGGGATGCCCAGCGGGCGGTGACTCAACTCATTCCCCACATGGAAGACATCCACCTGGTGGTCAACCGGGTTCAGCCCCGGATGATCGGCAAGCTGCGCACCACCATTGACGCTGCCATGGACACCGCCGGCCTGCCCCTGCTGGGCATTGTGCCGGAGGACCCCCAAGTGACCCTGGCCGCCGCACAAAGTGTCCCACTGGTGCTGAAAACCTACAAAGGTGCAGCGCCAGCTTATCTCAATATCGCCAAACGTCTGCTGGGCCAACGGGTGCCACTGCTGCACATCCGCTGACCAACCAACAAGAAAGGAAGGATCCCCATGAACATTGCTCTTATGAGTCACGACGCAAAGAAGGAGCTGATGGTGCAGTTCTGCATCGCCTACTGCGGCATCCTCTCCAAGCATACGGTGTGTGCCACCAGCCGCACCGGCCGTCTGGTGGCGGAGGCCACCGGCCTGCCTGTTCAGCTGTTCATGGCCCACGCCCACGGCGGCGCGCAACAGATCGGCGCCCGCATTGCCTACAACGAGATTGACATGGTTCTGTTTTTCAACGACCCCAATGCGGATGACCTGGATCAGGACTTGCACTATATCACCCGCCTGTGTGACCAGAACAACGTCCCCATCGCCACCAACGCTGCCACCGCCGAGATGCTCATTCACGGTCTGGCCCGGGGCGATTTGAACTGGCGTGAGATCATCAAGCCCTCCACCCCTCTGAAAGTCTGAGTTCTGCGAAAAAGGCGTCACGCCTTTTCCCAGAGAGGATTTTATCGGTTTGGCAGCATCGGGCTGCCAACTCTGCGAGGCCTTTGGAACGTCTGAGGTGTTGCCCAGGCAACACCTCTTTCCTTTGCCTCCCATTCTAGCTGCAAGGAGTCCGATCAACATGGCAAAACAAAAACCCCGTACCCTCTCCGGCTTTATGGAGCTGCTCCCCCAGCGTCAGGTTCAGTTTGACCGCATGGTGGAGCTGCTGCGCCGCTCCTATTCCCTCTACGGCTTCACCCCCCTGGATACTCCGGTGATTGAAGCCAGCGAGGTGCTGCTGGCCAAGGCCGGCGGCGAGACAGAAAAGCAGATCTACCGCTTTTTGAAGGGGGACACCGACCTGTCCCTCCGCTTTGACCTCACCGTCCCCCTGGCCAAGTATGTGGCCCTGCACTATGGGGACCTGGCCTTCCCCTTCCGCCGCTTCCAAATCGGCAAGGTGTACCGGGGCGAGCGCGCCCAGCGGGGCCGCTTCCGGGAGTTCTACCAGGCGGACATCGACATCATCGGGGATGGCAAGCTGGACATCGTCAACGAGGCGGAAATCCCCTCCATCATCTATCAGACCTTCACCTCCTTAGGGCTGAAGCGGTTCCAGATTCGGGTGAACAACCGGAAGATTTTGAACGGCTTCTACGCCATGCTGGGCCTGACCGACAAGTCCGGGGACATCATGCGCACCGTGGACAAGCTGGAGAAAATCGGCTCCGAGAAGGTCTCCGCCCTGCTCACCGGCGAGGACATCGGCATCACCCCCGCACAGGCCCAGGAGATTTTGAACTTCATCGCCATCCGGGGCGACAACGACCAGGTGCTCACCGCCCTGGAGGGCTATCGGGGCCGCCATGAGCTGTTCGACCAGGGCCTGGAGGAATTGACCACGGTGGTCAAGTACCTCTCCGCCTTCGGGGTGCCTCAGACCCACTTTGCCGTGGATTTGACCATCGCCCGGGGCCTGGACTACTACACCGGCACCGTCTATGAGACCACCATGCTGGACCACCCGGAGATCGGTTCCATCTGCTCCGGCGGCCGCTATGACAACCTGGCGGAGTACTACACCGACAAGCAGCTGCCCGGCGTGGGCATCTCCATCGGCCTGACCCGCCTGTTCTTCGTCCTGGAGGACCAGGGCTATCTCAATGAGGAGATGCTCACCGCTCCCGCCGACGTGCTCATCCTGCCCATGACCGAGGATTTGGCCCCCGCCATTTCCTTTGCCACCCAGCTGCGCAACGCGGGCGTGCGGGCCCAGCTGTACACCGAGCAGAAGAAGTTCAAGCAGAAGATGAGCTACGCCGACAAGATCGGCGTGCCCTATGTGGCCTTCCTGGGGGACGATGAAATCTCTCAAGTGGCTGTGTCGGTCAAGGATATGACCACCGGCCAGCAGGAGACGCTGCCGGTGTCTAAAGCCGTCACCACCATCGCCGTGAAACTGGAAGAGCTGATTCAGGGCATTGACCCCATTCAGGAGCCCGAACACGAATCGTAATATTTTAGATATATAATACTATTTGGAGTTGATTTACCATGGTTCAATCCCGTACCCACACCTGTGGGGAGCTGCGTATGGAGCACGTGGGCCAGACCGTCACCCTGGCTGGCTTTCTGGAAAACGTCCGTGAGGTAGGCCAGAATCTGGCCTTTGTGGTGCTGCGTGACTTCTACGGTACCACCCAGGTCGTTCTTGAGACCGCCGAGATGATGGCGGTCATCAAGGACCTGAATAAGGAGTCCACCATCCAGGTCACCGGCGTGGTGCGTGAGCGGGACAGCAAGAATCCCAAGCTGCCCACCGGCGACATTGAAGTGGTGCCCTCTGCCATCACGGTGCTGGGCCGCTGCCGCCACAACGAGCTGCCCTTCCCCATCAATCGCAGCCGGGAGGCGGACGAGACCCAGCGGCTGAAGTACCGCTACCTGGATCTGCGCAACCCCGAGGTGAAGAACAACATCATCCTGCGCTGCAACGTGGTGGCCGCCCTGCGCCAGGCCATGACCGCTGAGGGCTTTTTGGAGATCACCACCCCTATTTTGACCGCCTCCTCCCCCGAGGGCGCCCGGGACTACCTGGTGCCCAGCCGCAAGCACCCCGGCAAGTTCTACGCCCTGCCCCAGGCCCCCCAGCAGTTTAAGCAGCTGCTCATGGCCTCCGGCTTTGACCGCTATTTCCAGATTGCCCCCTGTTTCCGGGACGAGGACGCCCGGGGCGACCGCTCCCCCGGCGAGTTCTACCAGCTGGATATGGAGATGGCCTTTGCCAACCAGGAGGACGTGTTCGCTGTTTTGGAGCGTGTGCTCCCCCCCATCTTCGCCAAGTACGGCACCTACAACGTGGCCTCTCAAGCCCCCTTTACCCGCATCCCCTTCCTGGAGGCCATGGACAAGTACGGCTCGGACAAGCCCGACCTGCGCATTGACCTGACCGTTACCGACGCCACCGACGTGCTCTCTGGCTGCGGCTTCGGCCCCTTTGAGGGCAACACCGTCAAGGCCATTGTGGTCACCGACTTTGTGGGCACCCGCAAGCAGATTGACGGGCTGTGTGCCGAGGTGGAGGTGCAGGCCGGGGAGAAGGCCTACTGGTTCCGCTACGACGAGAAGGGCGAGATCGTGGGCGGCATCTCCAAGTTTGTCCAGCCCATCAAGGACGCTGTGGTGGAGGCTCTGGCCCTCACCCCCGGCTGCTTTGTGGGCCTGACCGCCGGGAAACTGCTCACCGCCCAGAAGACCGCCGGTGTGCTCCGCTCCAAGCTGGGCAACTTCTGCCCCAACCACATGGACAAGGAGCGGTATGAGTTCTGCTGGATCGTGGACTTCCCCATGTACGAGATCGGTGAGGAGTCCGGGCTGTTGGAGTTCTGCCACAATCCCTTCTCCATGCCCAACGGCGGGCTGGAGATTTTGAAGAAGGCCGCCGCCGGCGAGGTGGACCCCCTGACCATCACCGCCTTCCAGTATGACCTGGTGTGCAACGGCGTGGAGCTGTCCTCCGGCGCGGTGCGAAACCACGACCCCGAGATCATGCTGGAGGCCTTCCAGCTGGTACGCCTGGGCGAGGAGGACGTGAAGAGCAAGTTCCCCGCCATGTATAACGCCTTCACCTACGGCGCGCCCACCCACGCAGGCATTGCCCCCGGTGTGGACCGCATGGTGATGCTGCTGGCCGGCGAGGACTCCATCCGGGAGATCATCCCCTTCCCCATGAACAAAAACGCCCAGGACGTGATGATGGGTGCCCCCTCCTTCGTAGACCCCAAGCAGCTGGACGAGCTGCGCATCGTCTGCGTGGAGCCGGAGGAGGAAGCAGGGACGTAACCCCGAATCTCCGTACATTCCAAAACACTCTGTAATATATCTACGATATATTACAGAGTGTTTGTTTTTTACTCCCCTGAACGGACAGATACCCTGGCCAACGGCGGACTGGAGATTTGGAAAAAAGCCTCCGCCGGCGTCATAAACCATGGTGAAAATCCACAAGAACGCAGCTTTTGTACTTTCATATTCTACGCTGCCCTGGGGTGCATGTTGGTCGCACACGGACGGTAGGTAACGAAATATCGGCAGACGGTGCAAAGACAGTCCCAATCAAGTGAAAATGCAGTGGTGTAAGAATTCGGCATATCGAGCATTTTTCAACCGTCAACTTCCACTGTATTCCCTCGCTTTTGTAAACTGACAATGGGGAATCCTCCCAAGATGGTGAATAAATTGTAAATTATAGATATTGACAGGTACAGCAACCAGTGATAGATTAAAAAACAATTTATAGGATCGCCAGACGGAAATGTTTTGAAAGGTGGAGTTCTCATTTCAAAACGTTCTGAGGAGGGTGGTTCCTGCCCTTTTCTTTTATGAACTACAGTGATAAATTTCCGAAGAGCCTATACACCAGGTTTGTATCAGTGGCCAAGACGGGACGCGGTGTTTTCTGCCCATGTACAGGAGAGGGACGGTTGGTAATGAGAGAAACCACGACACGGATTCCGGTTTGCGTCACTTGTCATACAAAAATATTCAAAGGAGGATGACAATGAATCGCATCAACAAAGCATTTAGCCTGATGCTGACGGCGGCATTGAGCTGTGTTCTGCTCCATGGTTACGCCTTTGCTGCCAGCGGCGACGCACTGTGGGCGGATCTGGACCAGACTTCCAATGAAGTCGCCGCCCAGATCACCACCAACACCGTGGTGTCCGACGGTGTCATCAATGTGACCTTCGACGCAGAAAAGCTGACCTACGCTGGCTATGACTTCGAGGGCGCAAATGGCCAGTACGCCCCGTACGTGGCCAAATACGCCGTCAATGACACCCAGGCCGAGAAAGGTATCGTCAAGATTTCCTGGATCGCTCCGGACGCCTATGAGTCCACGGGTGACACGCAGAACCTGTTCCAGTTAAAGTTCCAGACCACCGCAGACGGCACCGTGGCGGCTGGGGATGTCAAGCTCTCCGGCACCATCAATACCCCCGATGGTCAGACCTTGGCGGTGGGTCAGCAGTCCGAGGACCCCACCCCCAGCGCGGCACCCAGCACGGTGCCCAGTGCAGCGCCTAGCACAGCGCCCGACGGCGGCAATACTGGAAATAACAACACCGGAGACAACACCGCGAATCCCGATACCGGCGACCATGCCAACGTGGGTCTGTACCTGTCCCTGTTGGCGGGATGTGTGGTCATTTTGGCAGGCGCAGGTGTCTGGAATTCTAAGAGGAGGGCTGCAAAGTGAAAAAGAAGCGTTTGTTGGCCCTGGTTCTTTCCCTGAGCATGGCAGTTTCTGTGACTGTGGGGTCCGCCCCCGTCTCCTTTGCTGTCAGCTCTGAAACCAGCGAGCTGGAGGTGGAGAAGCAGGACGCTTCCAACTATAACCTGTCCCTCACCCGTGAGGACGCCGTTTCGCAGGACAATGTGGCCAATGCCATCAGCCCTGACGAGGACGTACGGGTCATTATTGTCATGGATGGCGACTCTGTGGTCTCCTCCGACCGTGCCGCTGTGTACAGCAACGACACTGCCCGGGAGATGGCGGAGATCAAGGCCAGCCAGGACGCGGTCATCTCCGACATTGAGGAAACCGTTTTGGACGGCGACGACCTGAGCGTGTCCTACCAGTACAGCTGGCTGGTCAACGGCGTGGCCGCCACCGTGCCCTATGGCAAGCTGGATGAGATTAAGGCCGTGGACGGCGTCGGCAAGGTGGTCATGCAGACCGTCTATGAGCCCTGCCAGTCCGACGAGGCCACCACCAACATCATCTACCCCCAAACCGTCTCGGACGGCGTGATGATCGGCCGTGAGGACACCTGGGCCCAGGGCTACAAAGGTGAGGGCATGACAATTGCCGTCATCGACACTGGCTTGGACATGGATCACCAGAACTTCGCCGCCCTCCCTGACAAGGTGCTCACGGACTCCAGCCTGACCCAGGCCGACATCGACGGCGTGCTCACCAGCCTCAACGCCTACCAGCGTTACGCCGGACTCACCGCTGCCGATCTGTACCGCAATACCAAGGTAGCCTATGGCTTCAACTATGTGGACAAATCCCTGGACGTCACCCATGACAACGACAGCGAGGGTGACCACGGTACCCACGTCGCCGGCATTGCCACTGCCAACAAGGTGGATGGCTCCGACGTGGTGGGTGTGGCTCCCAACGCCCAGCTGATGGTGATGAAGGTCTTTGGTCAAAAGGGCGGTGCCTACACCGAGGACTGGCTGGCCGCTCTGGAGGACGCCATGATCCTGGGCGCTGACGTGGTGAACATGAGTCTGGGTTCCGACGCAGGCTTCACCACCGATGAAAAATGGATCAACGATGTGTTCAACCATGTGGCTGAAACCGGCACCGTGCTGTGCATCTCTGCCGGCAACGCCTCCACCTCTGGCCAGGGCAACGCCTTTGGCCAGGATGCCAACCTCACCGAGAACCCGGACAACGGCATTCTAGGCATTCCTGGCGCCTTCGCCAATGCGCTGTCTGTGGCCAGTGTGGACAACGCCTACTACATGACCGACTACATCATGGTGGGTGAGGATGCCTACAAAATTGCCTACGTCAACGGCGGCAGCGGCATCAATGAACCCCTCAATACCCTGGCCGGCACCGACTACCAGGTGGTGGCCGTACCTGGAACCGGTACTGTCGATGACTTCAAACAGGTGGACGTGAAGGGCAAGATCGCTCTGGTACAGCGCGGCGTCATCGCCTTCACCGAGAAGTGCCAGAATGCTCAGGACGCAGGTGCTGTGGCCTGTCTGGTGTACAACAATGAGAGCGGCACCATCACCATGGACATGACCGGCAGCAGTGTCACCATTCCCTGCGCCTCCATCACCATGGCTGACGGCGCTTACATCCTGTCCGCTCTGGAGAGCAATCCCCAGACCACCGTGTCTGTGGGTGCGGATCAGGCTCTGGTGGCCAGCGACACCGCCTACCAGATGAGCTCCTTCTCCTCCTGGGGTGTCACGCCCTCTCTGACCCTGGAGCCGGACATCACCGCCCCCGGCGGCAACATCTACTCCACCTTGGACGGGGGCACCTACGGCCTGATGAGCGGTACCTCCATGGCTTCTCCCAACCTGGCCGGTGTGTCCGCTCTGGTCAAGCAGTATGTCCTGTCTGAGACAGGACTGGGCTATGCCGACGGAGCAAATACCAACTCCCTGGTCCGTGCCCTGATGATGAGCACCTCCAAGCCCCTGGTGTTCCAGAATCAGGACGGCCTGTACTACTCTCCCCGCAGCCAGGGCTCCGGTCTGGTGGACGCCTATGGTGCTGTCACCACCAAGGCTTATCTGACCGTGGACGGCTGCGACGTGCCCAAGGCGGAGCTGTATGACGATCCCGCCCGCACCGGCACCTACAACTTCAGCTTCAACGTCACCAACTTTGGTGACACCACCCTGTTCTACGATCTGAATACCGTGGCCCAGACCGAGGGCGTCATTGACGATGCCGATACGGGCTACAAGTTCATGTCCAGCACCCCCGAGGCTCTGGCCGCTGCCACCACAGAGAACTCCACCGCCATGGTGCCCAAGTATGACGTCACCAACAACGGCGTGTGCGACTCCCACGACGCCTACTGGATCTACCGCGCCGCCGTGGCTGGTCAGGCCCAGGATGCCACTTGGACCGACGTGGAGTTCCGTTACGACACCAACAACGACGACGTGGTGACGGATGCCGATGTCCAGGCCTATCTGGACGCTCTGGTGGAGCTGCCCAGCGACGCCGACCTGAGCGCCTCCGTCATGGCTGTGGACGCTGGTACCACCCAGACCGTCAACGTCAACGTGACTCTGGCTGATTCCGACAAAAACTACTTTGCCACCAACTATCCCAACGGCGGTTATGTGGAGGGCTACACCTTCCTCTCCGCTCTCAACGCCGGTGGCATCGACCTGTCCCTGCCCTATATGGGCTTCTATGGGGACTGGACCGACGCCCCCATCTTTGACGGTGACAACGACAACACCGCCACCAACGGCTTCTACTGGGGCGACGATGATACCACCTTCTACAACCAGTATATGAGCGCGCTGTGGACCCAGGTCCAGACGAGCGAAGGTCCTGCTTCGTGGCTGCCGGGCTTGAACCCCTATCTTGATAATGAGCCCTTTGACCTCAGCCACGTCTCTCTGTCTCCCAACGGGGACGGCTATGCCGACTACCTGGATGACATCTATGTCTCTCTGCTGAGAAATGCCGCCACCCTCACCTTCAGCTACACCGACGCCAACACCGGCAAGGTGTACTTCACGGAGACCTTGGAGCATGCGCCCAAGAGCTACTACGTCAGCTCCTACGGTGTGTGCCTGCCCTACATGTACTCCTTGTATAACACGCCCTATGAGCTCACCGACACCAATGGCAACACCTTGCCCAACAACACCAAGTTGACTCTGGACATCGCCGCCACCTTGGACTACGCCGGTGCGCAGCCGGAGCACAAGTCCGTGAACATTACTGTGGACACTGCCGCTCCTGAGCTGCTGGACGCGCAGGCCTCCGTGGGCAGCAACGGCGAGCAGCTGGTGACTCTGACCTTCCGGGACAACGTGTCTGTGGCCGCTGTAAACTTCCTGAGCAGCGATGGCACCACGGTCTATGGCCAGTACGCTGCGGATGATGCCGAGGCCACCGTGGACGAGGACGGCAACCTGGTGTGGACTCAGACCTATGACGTCTCCGACATGGGCAGTGAGTTCGCCGTGGCGCTGGGTGACTACGCCCTCAACGAGTCCTATTGGAGCATTGCTCCCCAGCAATAACCCTCCCATCGAGCCACACATAGCAATACCGCCATCGGGCCCTTCCTTGGGTGCCCGATGGCGGTATATTTGTTTTGGTATTCTGCCTTCTCCGAATGCCCGGACAGGCATCCCCTTTGGATTTTTTGACAGTCAAAGGCCCACAGTTTTTATTTTCTATTTCTATATGTTATTTCGAGGAAATGGCACATACCATCACCCTAAGTCCTGCCCTCAGCCCCCGCAGGGCCAGTTCCAGCCCCATGCTGGGCTTGTCCGGCTTGTCCAGCACTTGACTGGGCAGGTACGGGATATGGACAAAGCCGCTCATAGCTGTGGGTCTGTGTTGAGCCAGGTAGTGGGCCACCCCGTACATCACATGGTTGCAAACATAGGTGCCTGCGCTGTTGGAAATAGCCGCAGGCACGCCCGCTCCCTGCATCCCCTCCACCATTTTCTCCATGGGAAGCGTGGACAGATAGGCGTCCGGCCCCCCCTCCACAATGGGCCGGTTCCGGGGCTGCTGCCCCTCGTTGTCCGGAATGGAGAAGTCGTCCACATTCACCGCAACCCGCTCCACGGTGACGGCGCAGCGGCCCCCCGCCTGACCCACGCACACCACCGCGTCGGGGCCAATTTCCTCGATGGCCCGCAAAGCCGCCTGTAACCCTCCTGAGGCGGTGACCGGCAGAATGGCGGTATGGATATGGGCAGCGCCGATTTGTGTCTCCAGGGCTTTTACAAGCTCCATGGAGGGGTTGGTGGCCTCGCCCCCGAAGGGCTCAAAGCCTGTGACCAGGATGTTCATGGCTCATTCCCCCTTCAGCCGCTTCCACTCCCCCACCGCCAGTTCGTCGCAGCGGTTGTTGTAGGGGTTGGAGGCGTGGCCCTTCACCCAGTGGAGATTCACCTGGTGCTTCTCGCACAGCCCCAGCAGCACCTCCCACAGATCGGCATTCAGGGCGGGCTTTTTGTCCGCCTTCACCCAGCCCCGGGCCTTCCAGCCACGAGCCCAGCCCTTTTGCAGGGCGTCAATGACGTATTTGGAGTCGGAGTACAGCTCCACCACGCACGGCTCGGTGAGGGCTTGTAGGCCCCGAATCACCCCGGTCAGCTCCATACGGTTGTTGGTGGTGTTTTTCTCGCCGCCGCTGAGCTCTTTTTTGTGGGGCCCGTACATCAGGATGCACCCCCACCCGCCGGGGCCTGGATTTCCAGAACAGGCACCATCGGAATATAATGTGACAGTTTTCATCAAATTTCCCCTTATTTCAAAAAAAGAGCGCACGAAATGTGCGCTCTTTTTATTGTCAAAATTTGTTATTTTTCGACTTCCACAACTTCCACAGAGTTTTCCACAGCTGTTGAAGTGTCTGTGTCCGTGCTTTCCTCCTCCGGCTCCTTGTCGGCCAGGGCCATGGCGATGACCTGGTCCCCGTCCTCCTTGAAGCGCATGACGATGACGCCCTGGGTGGAGCGGCCAGCCATACGGATGCCGTCCACGTCGGTGCGGATGAGGGTGCCGGACTGGGTGACGAGAATCAAGTCCTCGCTGCCGTCCACCACCTTGATGCCCACCACAGGCCCGGTCTTGTCGGTGACCATGTAGTTGCGGATGCCCAGACCGCCCCGGTTGGTGATCCGGTACTCCTCCACGGCGGTGCGCTTGCCGTAGCCGTTCTGGGTGATGGAGAGCACCGCCTTGCCGGGGGTGGCTCGGGCGGCGCCCACCACGTAGTCCCCTTCCTTGAGGCGGATGCCCCGCACACCCACGGCGGTGCGGCCCATGACACGCACATCGTTTTCGTCAAAGCAGATGGCCTGTCCATCGTGGGTGGCAATGAGGATGTTCCGGGTGCCGTCGGTCTCCCGCACGGTGATCAGCTCATCCCCTTCCTCCAGGGTGATGACCCGCAGGCCGTTGTTGCGCAGGTTGCGCAGGGCCTCCACGGCGATGCGTTTCACCGTGCCGTTGCGGGTAACCATCACCAGGTAGCGGTCCAGGGCGGTCAAATCCCGGGTGTGAATCATCTCGGTGACCCGCTCGTCCCCGTCCACCTGGAGGACGTTGACGATGTTGGTGCCCCGGGCGGTGCGGCCCGCCTCGGTGATCTGGTAGCCCTTCTTGCGGAACACCCGGCCCTTGTCGGTGAAGAAGAGAATCCAGTCGTGGGTGGAGGCGGTGAACACGGTGTTCACATAGTCCTCCTCCCGGGTGGCCATCCCCTTCTTGCCCATACCGCCCTTGCCCTGGGCGGCGTACTCGCTGGCAGAGGTGCGCTTGATGTAGCCGTTGGCGGTCATGGTGAACACACACTGTTCCTCCACGATCAGGTCCTCAATGTCCAGATCGTCCTCGGCAAAGCCAATCTCGGTGCGGCGCTCGTCGCCGTACTTGTCCCGAATCTGAATGAGCTCCTCTTTCAGCACGCCCCGCAGCATGTCCTTATCGGAGAGCAGCTGGTTAAAGTAGTCAATGCGGGCCTGAATCTCGTCGAACTCCGCCTGCAGCTTCTCCCGGTCCAGACCTTGCAGGGCCTTCAAGCGCATGTCCAGAATGGCCTGAGCCTGCACGTCATCCAGGCCGAAGCGGGCCATCAACTTCTCCTTGGCGTCGTCGTAGCTGGAGCGGATGATCTGAATGACCTCGTCGATGTGATCCTGGGCAATGAGCAATCCTTGCAGCAGGTGGGCCCGCTCCTGGGCCTTTCTCAAATCGTACTGGGTGCGGCGGGTGATGACCTCCTCCTGGAAGGTGATATACTCGTCCAGAATCTGCCGCAGGGTGAGGATTTTGGGCTGCTTTTGGTTGTTGACCAGAGCCAGCAGAATCACGCCGAAGGTGGTCTGCATCTGGGTCTGGGCAAAGAGCCGATTCAGGGTCACCTGGGGGTTGGCGTCCTTTTTCAGCTCGATGACAATGCGCATGCCCTTCTTGCCGTCGGACTCATCCCGCAGCCCGGAGATACCATCCAGACGCTTGTCCTTCACCTGCTCGGCGATGTTCTCCACCAGGCGGGACTTGTTCACCTGATAGGGTAGCTCGGTGACGATGATGCGGGTGCGGCCGTTGCCGAACTCCTCCATCTCGGTTCTCGCCCGCACCTTGAGGTGGCCCTTGCCGGTGGCGTAGGCGGCCCGGATGCCGGCCCGGCCCATAATGATGCCCCGGGTGGGAAAGTCGGGGCCTTTGATGTGCTCCATCAGGTCGTCTAAGGTGGCGTGTTCGTTGTCCAGCACGCAGATGGTGGCGTCAATGACCTCCCGCAGGTTGTGGGGCGGGATGTTGGTGGTCATGCCCACGGCGATGCCGGAGGAGCCGTTGACCAGCAGGTTGGGAAACCGGGAGGGGAGCACTTTCGGTTCTTTCAAAGACTCGTCGAAGTTGGGGTCCCAGTCCACGGTGTCCTTGTCAATGTCCCGGAGCATGTCGTTGCTCATCTTGGACATGCGCGCCTCGGTGTAACGGTAGGCGGCCGGGGGGTCGCCGTCCACCGAGCCGAAGTTGCCGTGGCCGTCCACCAGGGGGTAGCGCATGGAGAAGTCCTGGGCGAGACGCACCATGGCGTCATAGACCGAGGCGTCGCCGTGGGGGTGGTATTTACCCAGCACGTCACCCACGCAGGTGGCGGACTTCTTAAAGGGCTTGTCGCTGGTCAGGCCGCTCTCATACATGGAGTACAAAATGCGGCGGTGCACCGGCTTCAAACCGTCCCGCACGTCGGGCAGGGCACGGCCCACGATGACGGACATGGCGTATTCGATGTACGCCTTTTCCATCTCGTGCTCCAGATTGATCTCTACAATTTTCTGGTCGGGAAAGGTAATATCCCGGCTCTGGTAATCTTCTTTGTTTGCCATGGATGCAATCTCCTCAATAGTCCAGGTTCATGGCCTTGTCGGCGTTCTTCTCAATGTATTCCCGGCGCGGCTCCACCTTCTCGCCCATGAGCAGGGTGAAGATTTCGTCCGCCCGCACCGCGTCCTCCAGGGTGATGCGCTTGAGGGTACGGGTCTCCGGGTTCATGGTGGTCTCCCACAGCTCGTGGGCATCCATCTCACCCAAGCCCTTGAAGCGGCTGATGTCCACCTTGGCGTTGGGGTTGTCCCCCCGCATCTCCGCGGAAATCTGGTCTCGCTCGGGGTCAGAGAAGGCCACCCGGGTATTTTTGCCCCGGGTCAGCTTGTACAGGGGGGGCACGGCGGCGTACACATAGCCCCGGTCAATGAGGGGGCGCATGAAGCGGAAGAAGAAGGTCAGGAGCAGGGTGCGGATATGGGCACCGTCCACGTCGGCATCGGCCATGATGACCACCTTGTGGTAGCGCAGCTTCTCCTCGTCGAACTCGTCCCCCAGGCCTGCGCCCAGGGCGGTGATGACGGGGGTGAGCTTGTCGTTGCCGTACACCTTATCCGCCCGGGCCTTCTCCACGTTGAGCATCTTGCCCCACAGGGGGAGAATGGCCTGGAAGCGGGAGTCTCGGCCCTGCTTGGCCGAGCCGCCGGCGGAGTCACCCTCCACGATGTAGATCTCGGTCAAAGCGGGGTCCCGCTCGTAGCAGTCGGCCAGCTTGCCGGGGAGGGTGGC
>CALXDO010000029.1 GCA_944387075.1 uncultured Oscillospiraceae bacterium
GTACTCATGGTAGTTGGGCAGGCCGTACATCCGCAGGAAGGGCTCGAAAATCTTGCCCAGCAGGGAATTTTTCAGCTTGGTGGGTGGGGTCAGCTCCGTCTCCTCGGCCCGGTCCACCACATAGTCCAGCGTGCCATAGGCATCCACCTGGGCCAGAAAGTACTGCAAATCATCCTCCGGCACCCAGCCCATGAGGTAAAAGGTCTCCTTGGAGCGGGCACCGAAGCGGCGCATTTCCATGACCTGGTTTTCCCGGCACAGCCAGGAGCGCAAGCTGAGCAGGTGTTCCTGCTGCTTGGCCGCCAGCTCTGCTCGTTGACTCTTGATCTGTTCCAGGGTCTGCTCGTCGTCCTCCATCTCGTGGCGCAGGGCCTCGATGGCCTCCTGGGCGGTGCCGCCCAGCCGCTCATCCAACGGCACCTGGACAAAGTGCATGGAGTTGAAGAGGGCATCCACCTTCTCTTCTCGGGCACGCAGGGCAAAATAGCAGCCGTAGACCTGGTTGTTTTCCGAGTGGGTGGGGAAGAAATAGCAGTCCTCCCGCTTATCCAGCACCTCGGAGAAGGTGCGGTAGCTGTCCTCCGGCATGTGGCCGAAGCGGAACACCAGGTGATCCATATTGCGCAGAGTGTCCAGCTGCACCGACAAACCGGACAACTTCTCCAGCTGGCTCACCGAAGAGCGGTCGTCAGCGGTCTCTTGGCGCAGGGCCTCCTCCCACTGGTCCAGCTGGTCCAGCTGCTGGGTCAGGTCGTCCAGGTACTTCCGGCCCTCGTCCAGATCAGCCCCTTCGGAAAAGGGGCGGTACTCCGGCTGGAGTTCCAGCCGCTCCAGCACTTCCTCCGCCTGGTGCAGCACCGGCATGACCTGATTGGGTAAATTCAGGGAACGCAGATGGGTGTTGCGGTGCATCACCTGCAGCACGCTTTCCGGGTGGAACTGCTGGTTCACGACACACCGGCGCACCACTGCCTCAAACTCCGGCAGGGGTCCGGTGATCGTGACAAACTTCATAGATTGAACAGACATGTACTCCCTCCTCAGCGGTCCATCATGTCCAGTATGGACGTATCCAGGGCCATCTGGTATTTTGCCGCCTCCACCGCAGACACCACCGCTTTGAGTTCAATTTCCCGCAGGTTCATCAGGGCCACCGCGCTGTAAATGGAGGGTTTCCCCATCATCAGCTGGTGGCGGCTGGTGCGGTACAGGGTGGCTGTGTAGAGGTGATTGATCGCTTCCCCGCTGTCTTTTCCAAATATGGAGCCATAGGGGGTTTGCTGGGCCAGCTCCAGCACCGCCTCCGCATTCGGGGCGGCACACATGGCGTGAATCATCTGGGGTTTGAGCTTATAGTGGTAGGGCAGCAGCACCGGCAGATAGTTGTCCTCCTGGGGGAAATACCGTTTCATGCGTAAAATGTGCATCAAGTTGAGCATATCCACCTGGGAACCCACCGACTTCTCCAAAGTGCGGCGCACCTCTCCCTCATACTTACGGCGGATGATGCCCTGCAAGTACCGGTAGTATACCCCACCCAGCAGTGCCTCCGTCACCCCGTAGTCAGGCAAGGCCCCATCGGGGGAGCGCAGCCGCTCCAGGGCATCGTGGTAAATACACCCCTGGGTGGCCTCCACCAGCCCGTCATAGGTGGTACAGCGGCGCAGGGCCTGCACATTCACCTTGGTGTGACTCATAAAGGCGGGGGGCAGCGGCTCCACTTCCTTATAGATACTGGCGTGCAGGTGGCGCAGCGCAGCGAGAATTTCGTCCATCACCGCCCGCACAATGGGAAACTCCATGATCTGTCGATCTTTTTGAGGCACAAATGCCAGCAAACTCAGATATTCCTGGCGAATTTGTTCCCGCAGGGCGGACTCCAGCGTGGCCCGGGTCAGCAAGGCATCTTGGGGCAGATGCTCCGCCGCGCGACTCCATCCGGGCAGCTGGCGCAGCTGGTCCAGCACGTCGCCCACCGAGCGCATGGCGGCAATCCGTTCCAGATCCTGCCGGCCAATGCGCCTTCCATATATGGCTTTGGCCTTGGTGGCCAGAGCCTCATATCCCGCGCTCACCGAATGTCAACCGTCTGGTGAAACAAGGTATCCACCCAGTTGTCCCCATACCGGGTGTAGGCTCGCTCCATCCTGGCGTTGGCATCGGCCAAACGCGCCTTTTGGGCTGCAATCAGCTGCTCTTTTTTTTCTTCCTCCTGGCTCTTCAGCTCCTCCAGCCAGGTCTCGGCCCGATCCAGATACTTCTGGCGAACGGCGGCCTTTTGCTGCTCCAATTCTGCTTCGAAATTGGCTTTCTGGGTCTTTACCTCTTCCGCAACATCCCGGGCAGATCGTTCTGCTTCCAGAATTCGGTCAATAAGCATGGTATAGTCCATCCACACTGCCTCCTTCTTCCTGTGATTGTGTTTTTCCTTACACACGACAATTTATTATAGCACTCTGAATATGACATGGGAAGAACATTTTACGCGCACCGTATGGGTCTCCATGGTCCTGATGGGGATTGCATTTCAATGCGTTAAAGTGTATAATGCTCTTAATACTTTTTATCCATGCCCCCGGTCATTTCTCCCCGGATTACCACGGGGCAGGGGAACCAATCAAGGAGGACTTACCATGAAACAGCTGCTGCAGCTTTTGGAAAACGATTGCACGCTCACCCCGTCCCAGTTGGCATCCATGACCGGTTCTACCGAAGCGGACGTGGCAGCAGCCATTGCCGAATACGAAAAAGACCGCATCATTCTGGGCTATAAGGCCATTGTGGACTGGGACCGCACCCACCGGGAGTCGGTGACCGCCCTCATCGAAGTGAAGGTGACCCCCCAGCGTGGCGACGGCTTCGACCGCATCGCCCAGCGCATCTACCAATACGACGAGGTGGAGTCCCTATTCCTCATGAGTGGCTCCTTTGACTTCACCGTCATCATCTCCGGGCGCACCTTGCAGGAGGTGGCCCGCTTTGTGGGCGAAAAGCTGGCTCCCATGGAAGGGGTCACCGGCACCGCCACCCACTTCATCTTGAAAAAATACAAGGAAAAGCACCTGATTTTCCCGGTGCAGGAGGAACAGGAAGAAAGGTTCGTGTTTGACTGATGGACTATCAACAGATTTTAAGCCGCCGGATTCGGGAAGTTCCCCCCTCCGGCATCCGCAAATACTTTGACATCATGGCCGAGATGGACGATGCCATCTCCCTGGGCGTGGGAGAGCCGGACTTTCAAACCCCCTGGCACATCCGGGATGCGGGCATCTACTCCCTGGAAAAGGGTTTTACCAAGTACACCCCCAACGCTGGGCTCAGCGATCTGCGCCGGGCCATCTGCCGCTATCTCAAGCGGCGGTTTAACCTGGAGTATCAGCCCATCGGCCAGACTCTGGTCACCGTGGGCGGCAGCGAGGGTCTGGATCTGGCCTTCCGCTGTCTGTTGGAGCCGGGGGACGAGGTCATCATCCCCACCCCCTCCTTCGTCTGCTACGGCCCCCTGGTGTCCATGATCCACGGCGTGCCCGTGTATGTGGAGACCAAGGTGGAAAACGAATTCCGCCTCACTCCCGAGGAGCTGAAAGCCGCCATCACCCCCCGCACCAAGGTGCTGGTGCTCCCCTTCCCCAACAACCCCACCGGCGGCATCATGCACCGGGAGGACTTGGAGGCCCTGGCGGAAGTGCTGCGGGGCACCAATATCATGGTGGTATCGGATGAAATCTATGCCGAGCTCACCTATGGCCAGCACCATGTGTCCATGGCCAACATCCCGGACATGTATGAGCGCACCATTGTCATCAATGGCTTTTCCAAGGCATATTCTATGACCGGCTGGCGCATGGGCTATGTGTGCGGCCCCAAGGAGATCATCGCAGCCATGACCAAGCTGCACCAGTATGGCATCATGTCCGCCCCCACCACCAGCCAGTACGCCGCCATTGAGGCCATGGAGCATGGGGACCGGGATATTGAGGCGATGAAGGAGGAATACGACGGCCGCCGTCGCTTTTTGGTGGAGGGCTTCCGCAAGCTGGGTCTGGACTGCTTTGAGCCCCGGGGCGCCTTCTATGTCTTCCCCTGCATCCGCTCCACGGGGCTGACCTCGGAGGAATTCTGTGACAAGTTCCTGGAGCAAGAGCATGTGGCGGTCATTCCCGGCAATGCCTTTGGCCCCGGCGGCGAGGGCTTTGTGCGGGCCTGCTACGCCGCATCCATGAAAAATCTCACCGAAGCGCTGAACCGTTTAGAGCGATTCCTGACCACCCTATAACGATATTTTATAAGGAGGAACCGGCCATGTACATCACCTGTCTGGACTTGGAGGGGGTTCTGGTCCCGGAAATTTGGATTGCCTTTGCCCGTGCCCGGGGCATCCCCGAGCTGGAGCGCACCACCCGGGATGAACCGGACTATGACAAGCTGATGCGCTACCGCCTGGATATTCTTGCCCAGCATGGGCTGAAGCTGGCAGACATCCAGGAGACCATCGCCACCCTGGAACCCCTGCCAGGGGCCAAGGAGTTTCTGGACGCCCTGCGGGAGAAAACCCAGGTCATCATCCTCAGCGATACCTTTGAGCAGTTTGCCCAGCCCCTGATGAAAAAGTTGGGCTGGCCCACCATTTTCTGCAACACCTTGGAGGTGGCTCCCGACGGCACCATCACCGGCCACCGCATGCGCTGCCCTCAGTCCAAGCTCACCACGGTGAAGGCCCTCCAGTCGGCGGGCTTTACCACCATTGCCGCTGGGGACAGCTACAACGATCTGGGGATGATTGGGGCCAGCAAAGCCGGGTTCCTCTTCCAAAGCACCCCTGCCATCCAAGCCGAACATCCGGAGGTTCCCGCCCTGGAGGAGTATGACCAACTGCTGGACGCCATTCTGACTGCCATGAATTGACACCAGGAGGATTTACATGGAGATACAAGCTTACGCCAAGTTGAACCTGTCTTTGGACATTCTCCGCCGCCGGGCCGACGGCTACCACGACTTGCAGATGGTGATGGTGTCCATTGACCTCACCGACACCCTCACCCTCACCCCAGGCACCGGGAGCATGTCCACCAACCTGTCCTTTTTGCCCGCCGATGGCAGCAACCTGGCCCAAAAGGCCGCCGCCGCCTTCTGCGCCGCCACGGGCGTGGAACAGAAGCTGGACATCCACATTGACAAGCACATCCCCGTGTGCGCCGGTATGGCCGGGGGCAGCTCGGACGCCGCTGCTGTGCTGCGGGCCATGAATGAGCAGTCCCACACCGGACTGTCCCCCATGGAACTGGCCAAAATCGGGGAGGCTGTAGGTTCCGATGTCCCCTACTGTGTGATCGGCGGCACCGCCTTGGTGGAGGGACGTGGAGAGCAAGTCACTCCCCTGCCCCCCCTGCCCCCCTGCCATCTGGTGGTGTGTAAACCCCCCTTCCCCATCTCCACCCCCCAGCTGTTTGGCCGGGTGAACGTGAAGAAAATTACCTGCCGCCCCGACACCCAAGGGCTGATCCAAGCGTTGGAAGTGGGTGACCTCACCGGGGTGGCCCGGCGGCTGTACAACGTTTTCGAGGACGTGTTGGAGCCTCGCCACCGCCAGACGGTGGACGAGATCAAGTCCACCCTCATTGAATATGGGGCCCTGGGCGCTGCCATGTCGGGCAGCGGCCCCACCGTGTTCGGCATCTACCAGGAGGAAGCCCAGGCCCAGCAAGCCGCCCAGGCTTTGCAAGCGCAATATAAAGACGTGTTTGTGTGCCACCCTGTGCAGGCTCAACAGGCTGACTGAGGGCTTGACCGTTTCCACTGCCCTGCATCAGGCTTGCCAGCCTGGCAATGGAAAACGCGCTCCGCTGGGGTCCATTTTGACCGGCCAAAATGGACGAAAACCCGCTTAGGGCGTTCCCCCCTAAGGACCTCCCTGGGGTACGAGGTTGCATCTGCATCAAGCCTATGTTCGGCCCGTCACCCTTGCTGTGGCTCCTGTTTGTGCCACCATCCCAGACCACCCTGGGCAACTGGCCCTATGGATGGGTGGTTCCTCTGTCCGGGCCTATTCTTGGTGTAGCGGTGTCTCCGCCACCGCCGGGAGCCAGACCACCGGCAGCTGGGAACAGCTGCACACCAGGGTGAGGCCCTGGCGGTAGGAGTACCATCTGGCACCCAGAGTATGCACCACCCGTAGAATTGCCAAGCCATCTATCTGACCCACCGGGCCAAGGGCCGACGATAGGGGGACGCAGGAGCGGCCAGTACCGCGGGGTGGATTCCACAAGGCGGGGGAAGGCCCCGCCTTTGGCGATTCTTTCGTGTCTTTTTCATCGGGGAGAAAGACACCCTGCGGAGCAAGCCCAAGCCGATGGCTGTGCCGGGGAACTGGAGAACGGTCAATCCCTCCGTCTGCCTACGCAGACACCTCCCTATTACACAAGGGAGGCTTGAGGTGCAGCACATTTCATCCGCCCTGTATAAACGATAAAAACACCGTCCATACTGTAAGAGACTTTCATCTCTTACTTAGGACGGTGTTTTTTATGAAAACCACTCATCGTTTGTACCGCTGGGAAGCCGCTTTGCTCATGGCCTTTGCCATTGTGCTCACCATTGGTATGTGGGCCAGCCTGACCCAGGACGCCCTGGCCGCCGAGGTTCTACGCCTGCATGTGGTGGCCAACTCGGACAGCGACACCGACCAGGCAGTGAAGCTCCAGGTGCGGGATGCCATTCTCGCCGCCGCCACCCCCTATCTGGACGGAGTGCATAACCAGGAGGAGGCTGAGCAGGCTCTGCGCCCCCACCTCCAGGAATTGGCCCAGGCAGGGGCCGAGGTGCTGGCCCAGGCGGGACTTTCCTACCCCATCACCGTGTCCATCACCGACCAGTGGTTCCCCACCAAGGAATACACCGACTTTGCCCTTCCGGCGGGCACCTACCGCTCCCTCCAGGTCATCCTGGGGGAGGGGCAGGGCCATAACTGGTGGTGTGTGGTGTTCCCTCCTCTGTGCTTAGGCTCGGTGAGCGAGGAAAGCGTGGAGACCTCCGCCTCCGGGGTGCTCAGCGAGGATCAAATTTCCCTGATCTCGGAGCAGGACGGGGAATACGTCCTGCGCTTCAAGGTCCTGGAGTGGTGGGACAGCCTGGTGCAAAAGTTTGAGGGATAACCCGGCTTAGAACACGGGAACCACGGCCCCCTGATAGGTCTCCTCCATGAACTGCTTGACTTCATCGGACTTTAGAGCCTTCACCAGGGCCTGGATGGCCTCGTCGTTCTCACGGCCCTCCTTCACGGCAACCACGTTGACGTAAGCGGTGGCGGCGGCGCCGGCGGCGGACTCAATGGCCAGGGCATCGGACACCTTTAGGCCAGCCCCAATGGCATAGTTGCCGTTGATAACCGCCAGGTCCACGTCCGCCAGACGGGAGGGAATCTGAGCGGCCTCCAACTCCACAATCTTCAGATTCTTGGGGTTGTCCACGATGTCCAGGATAGTGGCGTTGATGCCTGCGTCCTTGTTCAGGGTAATCAGCCCCTCCTGCTCCAGCAGCAGCAGAGCCCGTGCCTCATTGGTGGCATCGTTGGGCACAGCGATCTGGGCCCCGTCGGGCAGAGCATCCACGGAAGCCGTCTTGCCAGCGTACAGGCCAAAGGGCTCGTAGTGGATCTCCGCCACACTCACCAGATGGGTGCCGTTTTGCTTGTTGAAGTCGTTCATATAGGTGATGTGCTGGAAGTAGTTGGCGTCGATGGAGCCATCCTCCACCGCCTCATTGGGGACGATGTAGTCATTGAACTCCTTGATCTCCAGGGTGTAGCCCTCTTTGGCCAAAATGTCCTTGGCCACCTCCAGCACGGCGGCATGGGGGGTGGGAGAGGCCCCCACGGTGATGGTCTTATCGTCGTTCTTTTTGCCGCAGCCAGACAGCAGAGACAGGGTGGCCACCGTGGCCAGGGTCAGAGCAAGAATCTTCTTTTTCATGGTAATTTCTCCTTTAGTAGGTTGTGTGCATAAAACAAAAACGCCCTTAACAGAACAAATTCTGTCAAGGACGAGAGCTTTCGCTTCGTGGTACCACCTTGGTTCACGACCCCCTCACGGCAGGTCGCCTTCGAGAGTGCGGGAGGGCCAGCTACTACCATCCGATACTCCTGTGCGATGACGGGCACTCCCGTCGCAGCCTATGCAAGGGCCCTTGCAGTCGGTGCGCAGCTCCGAGACCATGTTCACCGTGACCTTCCGTACCCGTTTCCAGCT
>CALXDO010000030.1 GCA_944387075.1 uncultured Oscillospiraceae bacterium
TCGATCAGCTGATGATCGTAAGCCTTGAGCCGAATGCGAATCATTTCTTTCTGAGCTGCCATTTGGGTTTTCCTCCTTAATAACATACGAAGTGATGATTGGTCGTCCCTTCGTACGGTGAAAAACTTCGTCCACGTTTCCGTGCGTATCACTCCAGGCCATGAATAAAACCGGCACAAAAGCTGGCCGGTTTCACCCATTCCCGGCGATATACGCCGCGAACTGAGTCTCTCAGCCGCCCGATTTCCGGACATACTCCGCAGAAGTTACCTCGCAAGCGAGCAATCTCCTGCATCATCGCATAGTGCGCATTTTTCACGCGCTCAGTTATTGTACTATATACGTTTTGTAAAGTCAAGGGAAAAATCAAGATTTTTCGCCACAAACTCCACCAGTTCCCGGGGGAAATTCCAGGGGATTTGTGTGCAGTTTGACCCCTGGGCATCACCAGGCCAAACCGCTTCCTTGCCTCTCCCTCTGGGAGAGGTGGCACGGCGTAAGCCGTGACGGAGAGGGCCCTCTCCGTCAGCCCTGCGGACTGCCAGCTCCCCCAGCGGGGGAGCCAAGAGGCAAATCCCTCAAGTCTCTGCCTCAAATTGAAATCCGTACCGCCCCAGCGGCACACCATAATTCTTCATTCTTCACGATTCATTTGCGCTCAGCCGCAGCAGCCGCCCCCGCAGCCACCGCTGCAGCCGCAAGAGCTCCCCTGCCCCTCTCGCAGGTGGCTGGGCAGAGAGTCGTCCTCTTCAATCCACTCCTTCTCCACATCCACGATGCGGTAGTCGGTGGGCGTGTCCCGGATCACCAACTGGGAGATCCCGGCGTTGATGATGAGGCGGCGGCACATGGAGCAGGACGTGGAGCCGGCGATCAACTCCCTGGTTTTGGGGTTGACGCATACCATATATAAGGTGGCCCCCAGCACCTCCCGCCGAGAGGCAGAGATGATGGCGTTGGCCTCAGCGTGCACGGAGCGGCACAGCTCATACCGCTCCCCCGAGGGGATGTTCATGGCCTCCCGGGTGCAATAGCCCAAATCAATGCAGTTTTTCCGGCCCCGGGGGGCTCCGTTGTAGCCGGTGGAGACAATCTCGTCGTTTTGGACGATGATGGCCCCGTAGTGGCGGCGCAGGCAGGTAGAGCGCTCAGACACGGTCTGAGCAATATCCAGATAATAGTTTGTTTTGTCAATGCGTGGCATGGAACCATCCCTCCAGTTTTCGTACTGCCAGCCATTATATCAGCCTTTTCCCTCCGGTACAACGCTCAAATTCACATTTTGTTTACCGTTACCCCATTGACGTTGGCAAGTCTTAAGATTATCATAAGAATAACGATAAGGCAGCCCCTCTGCGCTGCTGCCAGGAGGTAAAGACCTGTGATTCGTCAGCATTTCATCCGCTTTATGACCGGCCGCTATGGCATGGATCAATTGAACATCTTCCTCATGGCCACCTACCTGGTGTTGTATCTTGTGTTTCTGTTCACCCGCCTTTGGGTGTTGGACTGGCTCGTGCTGGTGATTCTCTTTGTGGCTGTGTTTCGCATGCTCTCCCGGGATCTTGACCGCCGTCGAAGTGAAAACACCCGTTTTCTCCAGTTGGTGCGTCCCATGGTGCGAAACCTCCACACCTTCCGCACTCGCATGCACGACCGGGAGCACCGCTACTTCAAGTGCCCCAACTGCGGCCAGCAGATGCGGGTGCCTCGGGGCAAGGGACGCATTACCGTCCACTGCCGCACCTGTGGTGCCACCTTTGAGGAAAAAAGTTAAAAACTATGGGCCGGATGAACATCCGGCCCATAGTTTTTCTCACTGATTGGGGTTGGACTGCTTAATCTGCACCGAGTCCTTGGTGATGACACGGCGCAGCAGGCGGAAGTTGGGCATGCCACCCGCCCCACACACCTGATGAGCCAGCGTTTCGGCGTAGCAGAACAGCTGCTCATAGCAGCGCACATGGAACTCCTTCTTGTCGTCCTCGGTCACCTCACCGGTGATCTGGAACAGGCCCACCAACTCCACGGACACAAAGAACTGGTGATCGGGGCTGTCGGTCTTGTCCTTGACGCACTGATACAGCTTGGCCATGCACTTGGAGGAATCCGCCGTATACTTCACCGAGAAATTGGAATTATTCTCCAGCTGAACTTCTCCAGCCTTGTCCAGCTTGTTGAAAAACTGGAGATCCTCCAGCTTATAGGATACCATTTGTAAATCTGCCATGGTCGGCACCTCGCCCTTCTTGTTGATTTTTCCTGTGTTCCATTGTACCATAGAGATACCATGGCCGGGTGTACCCGACACCCTCCGCCAGCGGCGGCACTGCCGCTATTGTACCATAACTTGACAGGCTACGCAACCGTCCTGACGCAATTTTTTATCTCTTTTGCACACACACCCCCTTTCTAATGAGGTGATTTTTATGAATGATACCATCGCCGCCATTGCCACCGGCCATCAGGCCACCGCCATCGGCATCGTCCGTCTCTCTGGTCCCCAGGCCATCGCCGCCCTGGATCAGGTGTTCACCCCTGTGGGCGGCGTTCCCATGCACCAGCAGCCCAACCGCCTGCTGGTGTACGGCACCCTCCACACCCCGGAGGGACTGGCCCTGGATCACTGTCTGGCCACCGTCTCCCGGGCCCCCCACAGCTACACCGGGGAGGACACCGCCGAATTGCAGTGCCACGGCTCCCCCGTGCTGCTGTCCATGGCCCTGGAGGCCCTGTTCGCCTGCGGGGTACGCCAGGCCCAGGCGGGGGAATTTACCCGCCGTGCCTTTTTGGCGGGAAAAATGGATTTGACCCGCACCGAAGCGGTGGCGGACCTCATCCACGCTGAGTCCCAGGATGCGGTGTATCAGGCCGCCGGGCAGCTGGGCGGAGCCCTGGCCCAGGTCATCAACGACATCTATGACCAACTCACCGGTCTCATGGCTCATTTCCACGCCGTACTGGATTACCCGGACGAGGACATCGACCCCTTGGAAGCCCAGGAGATTGCCCACACCCTGGCCCAGGCCGGGGCCAAACTGGATCGGCTGGCCCACACCTACCGCCGGGGCCGCGCCCTGGTGGAGGGCATCCCCTGCGCCATTGTGGGCAAGCCCAACGCGGGCAAATCCACCCTGTTCAACGCCCTTTTGGGCTATGACCGGGCCATTGTCACCCCCATCGCCGGAACCACCCGGGACACGGTGGAGGAGCGGCTCAACCTGGGCGGCATTCTGCTGCGCCTCATTGACACCGCCGGACTGCGGGACAGCACCGATCAGGTGGAACAGATGGGGGTGGAGCGCAGCCGGGAAGCCCTGCGCCGGTCGGAATTGACCCTGGTGGTGGTGGACGCCTCTCGCCCCCGGGATGCGGAGGAAGAGGAACTGCTGGCCCTGGCCGCCTCCCACGGCCCCACCATTTTGGTGTACAACAAGGAGGATCTCCCCACTGCCGCCCCTCTGCCCTCCCCCCCTGCCGGGGTGGAGACGGTGGCCCTGTCCGCCCTCACTGGGGACGGTATCGACCAGCTGGAGCTGGCCATCTCCCACCTGTTTCCCCAAGACACCGGATTGCGGCCGGGAACCCTGCTCACCAACGCCCGTCAGGCCCAGTCTGCCGCACTGGCCCAGACCTGTCTCACCCGGGCCCAGCAGGCCCTCCAGGCCGGTCTCTCCCCAGATGCAGTGCTCACCGATGTGGAAGAAGCCCTCACCTATCTGGGGGAACTCACGGGGCGGGTGGTGCGAGAAGACATCACTTCCCAAATTTTCCAGCGGTTTTGTGTTGGAAAATGACAGATTTTGTCACACATTTGTGCTTGACACCATATCTATGGTTGGTCATCCACAACTTGCACACCATGTGGAAAACTTTGTGGAAGTTGTGGAAGTCTATGTTCAGGTTCCGTCTCCCACCGAAAAACACCCCGCTGTGCCAGGCGCACAGCGGGGTGTTTGTTATGCCTTTTGAGTGAAACGCTGGGCCACCACCCGGGCGGCTTTGACGCCGGAGGCACCGGCCTGTGCCAGGCCACGGGTGACGCCCGCCCCGTCACCAATGGCGAAGAAGCCGGGCAGGGCAGTCTCCAACTGGTTGGACAGGGCGATGCGAGCGGAGTAGAACTTTACCTCCGCCCCATAGAGCAGGGTGTCATAGTTGGCAGTGCCGGGGGCCAGCTTGTCCAGGGCGTAGATCATCTCGATGATGTCGTCCAGCTGACGCTTGGGCAGGGCCAGGGACAGGTCACCGGGGACGGCGGCGGTGAGGGTGGGCCGCACAAAGGACTTGCTCAGCCGGTGTTCGTTGGTGCGGATGCCGGACACCAGGTCGCCGAACCGCTGCACCAGCACGCCCCCGGCCAGCATGTTGGACAGGGATGCGATGTGCTTGCCGTAGCGGTACGGCTCGTTGAAGGGCTGGGTGAACCGGTTGGACACCAGCAAAGCGAAGTTGGTGTTGCGGCTTTGCAGCTTGGGGTCGGAGTAGGAGTGGCCATTGACGGTATTGATACCCTCCACATTCTCCGCCACCACATGTCCGTAGGGGTTCATGCAGAAAGTGCGCACCGAATCGCCGTACTGCTTGGTGCGGTAGACCAGTTTGGACTCGTACACCACGTCGGTGATGTGCTCAAAGACGGTGGCGGGCAGCTCCACCCGCACGCCGATGTCCACCTGGTTGTTGATCAGCTCCAGCCCCAGGCCCTTGCACTGGTTGGAGAACCACTCCGCCCCGGAGCGGCCGGGGGCGGCGATGAGGTAGGGAGCGTTGAACCGGTCTCCCCCCTCACTCTCCAGGGTGTAAGTGCCATCCCCCTCCACCGTGATGGAGCGGATGGCGGTGCGGAACCGGAAGTCGTGCTTGTCCCGGATGTGCTCATAGATGTTGGTGAGGATGCGCAGGTTGTTCTCGGTGCCCAGGTGCTTGCACCGGGCCTGGAGCAGATGCAAGTCAAACTCCAGGGCCTTTTTCTCCAACTCCCGGGCCTCGGGGGTGGTAGTGGAGAAGCACTGGGTGGTGGCCCCATGCTGGACGTTGATGCTGTCCACATAGTCGATGAGCTCCATCACCTCGTCCTGCTCCAGAAAATCCGTGAGCCAGCCCCCGAAGTCGGTGGTAAAGTTGAACTTTCCGTCGGAGAAAGCCCCCGCCCCGCCAAAGCCGCACATGGTGTCGCACACCTTGCAGTGGATGCAGGTCTTGACCTTGCCCGCCACAATGGGGCAGCTGCGGTGGTAGATGTCCGCGCCCTGATCCACCACCAGCACCTTGGCCTCCGGGCAGAGCAAGGCCAGCTCGTAGGCGGCGAAAATGCCCGCCTCTCCCGTGCCCAGCACCATAATATCATAACGATTTGTCATGGAAGTTCCTCATTTCCAAAAAATTGGGGATGTTCCCCGAAGCAGTATATCAAAGAGTTTCCCCTTTTTCAACGGAAGATGTTGTCAGTGCGGCGGGGAAATCTTTTCTACATCTGTTGTTATAGCAGTGGAGCGTACGCGTTTTATGAGTGATTTGATAAGAATGGAAATTGTTTAGAGCATATCAAAGAATAGTATATGACAAAGATTACGAGCATAACATGAAATTGATATACCCTTATCTATTGAGAAATTGATTCAAAGCCAAAAAATCACAAAAGCCTGGTGTGGTCATGAATTTTCACCCACTTCACACCAGGCTTTTTTACTTGGAGAAATTGTATTTTACAACCCTGTATCTTTTGCTTGATTGAGGGTCATCCGTATGCCTGCATCCCTTGCAGAATGTCGTAAATCTGCCCAAAGGCCTCCGCTTTATGTGAGGGGACCCAGTTGTTCTGTTCCTCGTCGTAGACCTTCCATGACTTTTCCTCCTGTGCCCAGGCCCAGAGGTCAACTCGGCTGGCACCGTGTTCAAACTTAGAGTGCCTAACAAAACTTAAAGGCAATGAGAGCAACCGCAAGGGTAAGGAAGGCCGAATGGATATCTGCCCTCCGCTCATAACGAACGAGTAAGCGTCGATATCGGTGGAGCCAGGCAAAAG
>CALXDO010000031.1 GCA_944387075.1 uncultured Oscillospiraceae bacterium
GGGTAAAATGATTCTCCAGGAGTTCATCCCCGGAGATGACACCTACATGCGGGTACTGACCAACTACTCCGACCAGCACGGCAAGGTCAAGCTCATGTGCCTGGGCCATGTGCTGCTGGAGGAGCACCCCCCCCACGGCATCGGCAACCACGCCGTCATCATCACCGAGCACCAGCAGGAGCTGTGCGACAAAATCCGGGGGATGCTGGAGGACCTGGGCTATGTGGGCTTCTCCAACTTCGACATCAAATACGACGCTCGGGACGGCAAATACAAGGCCTTCGAGATCAACTGCCGTCAGGGCCGCTCCAACTACTACGTCACCGGCTCGGGGCACAACATCGCCACCTACCTGGTGGGGGATTTGGTGGAGGGGAAGGATTTGCCCCTGACCGTGGTGAAAAATCAGAGCCTGTGGCGGATGATTCCCCGGCGTCTGGCCTATGAGTTCATCCCCAAAAGCTATCACCCCCAGATGAAGGCCCTCATCCGGGCCGGGGCTGACCACCACTCCATGGAGTACCGCCCCGACTACACCCCGGGCCGCGTCTGGCGCATCTGGAAAAACCACATTGGAAACATGGTCCGCTTCCGCAAGTACTGCAAGAAACCCCAGAATTAAAGTGAGGATTTCCAACTATGAGTGAACAAAAGCTGGGCATTTTGGGGGGTATGGGCCCCCAGGCCACCCAGGTTTTTTACCAATATGTGCTGGACCGCACCGAGGCCAGCTGTGACCAGGAGCACCTGCCCACCCTCATCCTGTCCGACACCAAAATGCCCGACCGCACCGCCGCCATTCTCTCCGGGGACACCCAAGTGCTGTATGAGCGGCTGCTGCGGGATGCGAAGCTGCTGGAGAGCTGCGGCTGCACGGCCATTGCCATCCCCTGCAACACCTCCCACTACTTTGTGGACCAGCTGCAAGAGAGCCTTCACACCCCCATCCTCCACATGATCCGGGAGACCGCCGCCGCCATCTACGCCCAGGGCCGCCGCCGTCCCGCCATTCTGGCCACCGACGGCACCATCCAATCCGGGCTGTACCAAGCCGCCTGCGCCCAGTATGGGCTCACCGCTGTGGCCCCCGATTCGGACACCCAGGCCCTGGTCATGTCCATCATCTACGATGAAATCAAGCAGGGGGAGCGGGGCAGCCGGGAGAAGTTCGCCGCCATCGACAAGGCCATGCGCCGCGCCGGGTGCGACTGCGGCATTCTGGCCTGCACCGAGCTGTCCGTGTTCCGCACCTACCACAACCTGCCCCCCTTCTATGTGGACGCCATGGAGGTGCTGGCGGAGACCGCCGTCACCCGCTGCGGCTACCAACTGCGGACCATCTGAATATCCAAAGCCGCCTCCCTTGTGCCAAGGGAGGCTTTTCCCGGGCGATGCCAGCATCGCCCACACTTTAAGTCGAGGTGTCTCAATATGAATCTGACCAAATATTCCCTGGGGGAGTACACCTCCCTCCTCACCACCAAAAACCTCCTGGCCGCTCCCCTCCCTGCCGGGCTGGACTTATCCAGAACGGTGGAACTGGTGTCCTACGACTCGAAAAACGTCGTCCCCGGCACCCTATTCCTGTGCAAAGGGGCCCACTTCCGGGCGGAGTATCTCCAGCAAGCCGCCCAGCGGGGGGCCTTTGCCTATGTCAGTGAGACCCCCTACCCGGAGGTGGATCTGCCCTGCATCCATGTCACCGACATGCGTCAGGTCATTGCCCCCTTTGCCGTGCTGTACTACAACGACCCCTCTCGGCTGTTAAACGTCATTGGCATCACCGGCACCAAGGGCAAGTCCTCCACCACCTACTACCTGAAATACATTTTGGACGAGTATCTGGCCAGCCGTGGGGTGCGCTGCGGGGTCATCTCCTCCATTGACACCTACGACGGGGTGGAGGAGTTTGAGTCCCACCTCACCACCCCTGAGCCGCTGGAGCTGCAAAAGCACTTCGCCAACGCGCTCAGCTCCGGGCTGGGCTACCTGACCATGGAGGTGTCCTCCCAGGCCCTCAAGTACCACCGCACCCTGGGCACCCGGTTTGCCGCCGCCTGTTTTTTGAACATCGGCACCGACCACATCTCCCCCATTGAGCACCCGGACTTTGAGGACTACTTCCAATCCAAGCTGAAAATCTTCGCCCAGGCAGAGGTGTCCTGCATCAACCTGGACTGCGACCACGCCGACCGGGTGGAGGAAGCCGCCCGCCGGGACTGCCGCCGGGTGGTCACCTTCTCCCGCACCAATCCCCAGGCGGACGTGTACGGCTCCCACATCCGCAAGCGGGGCAACGACATCATCTTCCGGGTCACCATTGCCGGTGGACAGTCCCGGGAGTTCCAGCTGACCATGCCGGGGCTGTTCAACACGGAAAACGCCCTGGCCGCCATTGCCGTGTGCCACGCCCTGGGCATCCCCCAGCAGTGCATCTATGTGGGGCTGATGAAAGCCCGGGTGCCCGGACGCATGGAGGTATACACCAACGCCAACGACCACATCACCGCCATTGTGGACTACGCCCACAACCGCATGAGCTTTGAGACCCTGTTCCAATCGGTACTGAAGGAGTACCCCGGGCGGCGCATTGTCACCGTGTTTGGCTGTCCCGGCAAAAAGGCCCTGGACCGCCGGAGAGATTTGGGCGAGGTGTCGGGCAAGTATTCCGACCTGGTGGTGCTCACCGAGGAGGACTCCGGGGAAGAGGACACCGTGTCCATCTGCCGGGAGATTGCCGGGTATGTGCAGGCGCAGGGCTGCGCCTATGAGATTCAGCCCAACCGGGGCGAGGCCATTCGCCAGGCCATTCTGGGCTGTGGGGACAAGCCCACGGTGATTCTCATTACCGGCAAGGGGGCGGAGACCCGCCAAAAGCGGGGTCTGGAGTATATCGACACCCCCTCAGATGTGGACTACTCCAAGACCTTTCTGCAAGAATACGACGTGATCCACGGCCTGGACGGGCTGGAGAAGGTGCGCTCCATCTCCTCCGTCCTCCCCGCTTTGAAAGAGATGGCGGGCCAGACCGTGGTGGTGAAATATGGCGGCTCCGCCCTGGGCCCCGACGGCGCGGTGGACTCCATCCTCCAGAACGTGGCCACCCTGCAAATGGCCGGCCTGCGGGTGGTGCTGGTCCATGGGGGCGGGAAAAACATCACCGCCCTGCTGGAGCGGCTGCAAGTGCCTACCCACTTTGAAAACGGCTACCGGGTCACCGATGAGGCCGCCCTGGGGGTGGCGGAGATGACCCTGTCCGCCCAGGTGAACAAGTCCATCGTCACCGCGCTCAACCACCTGGACGTGTCCGCTGTGGGCATTTCGGGCAAAGATGCAAACCTCATCACCGCCCAGAGCCAGAATCCCGCCCTGGGTCGAGTAGGACAGATTTCCCATGTTAACACCCGCCTGCTGGAGACCTTGCTGGGAGCAGGCTTCCTCCCCGTGGTCTCCCCCATTGCCGCCGGAGACGGGGCAGGGTACAACTGCAACGCCGACGACGCCGCCCAGGCGGTGGCGGAGGCCCTCCATGCCCACCGGCTGGTGTTCCTCACCGACGTGGGTGGCATTCTCATCGACAGCCACAACACCAAGACCGCCGTGGCCCATATGGACGCCCAGCGGGCCCGGGAGCTCATGGATGCCGGACTCATCGCCGGGGGCATGGTGCCCAAGGTGCAGGGCTGTCTCCACGCCCTGGACAGCGGCGTGGGCGAGGTGTCCATCCTGGACGGACACTGTGAGCATGTACTGCTGCTGGACATACTCCACCAGCGGGTGTCTGGCACCATTCTCACCCCCTGAGAACCCGAATCAAACCGCAACCGGAGAGGCAGATGGTTTCTGCTTCTCCGGTTTTTTGCTCTTTGCTTCACCATTTCCCTGGTGAAACCCTGCATCCCTGGCAGGGACGCTCCGCTGGGGTCTATTTTTGACCGGGCAAAAATAGACGAAAAACCCGCTTAGGGCGTTCCCCCCTAAGAACCTCCCTGGGGTACGGGGCTGGGCGTGCGTCAAGACGATCTTCGGCCCGTCACCCTTGCTGTAGCCCCTGTCACTGCCACCACGCCAGGCTTTCTTGGCAGCTGGCCCTATGGCTGGGTGGTTTCCACGTCCGGGCCTACCTTGGCACAGCGGCGTTCCCGCCGCCGGGAGCCAGGCCACCGGCAGCTGGGAACAGCTGCTTTATCCGGGTAAGGCCCTGGAAGTAGAAGTGCCGCTTATCATAGAAGCGGAAACCATCCAGAGAATTGCCACGCCATCTATGTGACCCCACCAGACCAAGGGCCGAGAAATGAAGTTATGCAGTACTTCCCAGTACCGCGGGGTGGATTCCACAAGGCGGGGGAAGGCCCCGCCTTTGGCGGTTCTTTCCCCGATTTCTCATCGCGGAGAAATCGGGCCTAAGCGGAGCACGTCCCCAGGCTGGCAAGCCACCAAACATAGGAACCCCCTGTCTCAAAATTGCATAGACTGGGTCAAAATCTCTCCCTCAAGAGGTGTTGACCCATGAAATTGTCCCAGCTGTTGGCCGCCATTGGCCACACCTGTGAAGCCCAGGTGGAGATCACCGCCCTCACCTGCGACTCCCGCACCGTCACCCCCGGTGCCCTCTTTGTGGCCATTTGCGGGGAGCATACCGACGGCACCCAGTACATCCAACAGGCGGTGGCCCAGGGAGCCGCCGCCGTCGTCTCCCCTGTGCCTCTGACTGTCCCGGTCCCCCTCTTTGTGGTGGATGACCCCCGGGAAGCCCTGGCCCGCCTGGCCGCGGCCTTCTACGGCTATCCAGCCAAATCTCTCACCCTCCTGGGGATCACCGGCACCAAGGGCAAGACCACCACCGCCCACATGGTGCGGGATATTCTTCGGGCCGCCGGGCATCCCACCGGCATGATCGGCACCATGGGGGCCTATGTGGGCAAGGAGAAGTGGGCGGACTGCCCCAACACCACCCCAGACCCCCTCCTGCTCCACCGCCTGCTGCGGGACATGGCAGACCAGGGGTGCACCCATGTGGTGATGGAGGTGTCCTCCCAGGCCATGAAACACCACCGTCTGGCGGGGCTGACCTTTGCCGCCGGAGTGTTTCTCAACCTCTCCCCCGACCACATCGGCCCCGGGGAGCACGCCGACTACGCCGAGTACACCGCCTGCAAAGCGTCTTTCTTTGCCCAGTGCGCCGGGGCGGTGGGCAATGGGGAAGACATGGCGTGGCCTCAGATGTCCGCTCAGCTGCCCCCTGACGCCCCCGTCACCACCTTCGGCTTTGCCCCCCACTGTGACGTGCAGGGGCTGACGGTGACCCCGGTGGCAACCCCCACCGCCCTGGGTACCCGGTTTACCGTCTCCGGGTGGGACACCCCTCTGGACATTTCCCTGCCCGGACGGCACCACGTCCAGGACGCTTTAGCGGCGGTAGCCCTGTGCCGCAGCCTGGGCCTGTCGGAAAACGTCATTCGCCAAGGGCTGGCTCAGGCTGCCGTCCCCGGTCGGGCCCAGGTCTTTCCCAATGACCGGGGCATCCGGGTGGTGGTGGACTACGCCCACAACGCCGCCAGCTTCCGGGCCATTTTGAGCTCCCTCCACTGCTACCCCCACGGCAACATCCTGGTGGTGTTTGGGGCGGGGGGCAACCGCCCCCCCATGCGACGCATGGACATGGCCCAGGTCGCTGCCGAACTGGCCGACTATGCCATTGTCACCACCGACAATCCCCGGTGGGAACCGGTGGAGGACATCTGCCGTCCCATCACCCAGGCTCTGGGCCGGCAAATTCCCTGGGAAGTCATCTATGACCGGAAAGCGGCCATTTTTAGAGCCTTAGACTTGGCCCAGCCCGGGGACATGGTAGCACTGCTGGGCAAGGGCCACGAGACCTATATTGAGACCTGCGGGGTGCGGGAGCACTTTTCCGAGTGGGAGGTGCTGGAGGAATACTTCCACAATCAATCCTGATGGTGTGGAAGTCCCTTTCACAGCAAACCGGCGGGTGGAATTCTTCCACCCGCCGGTCTTTTCCTGCGCAAATCAATATCCAAAGTTGCTGTAGTCGATGATTGCCATATCAATTCTGTCGAAATCATCCTGAGAGGGGTTCCATATGTCCCCGTCATCCTCAATCTGCACGGTAAAGGACTCCTCTTCCCCGTTGCCAATGTTGGGCAGCTGGGCCTCCACCAGATCCAGAACCTTCTGAGCGTACTGAGCATCCACCTTCTGATACTCCTCCTCACTCATGGCATTCAGCTGCTCCTGGGTGGTGATCCCCATGTCCGACAGGATCTGTGTAAATACCTCCTGGAAGTCATCGGGGGTGAAGTTGGTCATAATGTCGATGGGCCGGACGGTCACCTCCACCACATAGTTACCGCTCTCCAGCTTATTGGACGACACCACGGTGTAGTCACTGTGGCTGTAAATTTCCTTATAAAGTTCCATCAGCCGCTGATTGATCTCGTCGGTGGGGTAGTCAATGATGCCAACGCTATTCTCGAAGAAATCCACTTCCACCTGTATGCCCTGCTCATACCGCTCCTGGGCCTCTTCTTCGGTCAGATCCATTTCCTTCATGTAATCCTGGTTGAGCTGGCCTTTGTAGGTCAGATCCAGATACCCCTGGACATAGGCCTGCATACGGGCTTCCTGTCCTCCAAAATTGAGATTAATGCTTCCGCAGGCAGTGAGGGTCAGCATCAGCACCCCTGCTCCGGCCACGACCGCCCACTTCGTTCTCTTTCTCATCAAAAGCTCCTCCTTCTCTCCCACATTTGTCACAACTCTTTTTCCATATTGCCCCACTCTTTTTGTCAGTATAGCACAAAATCAATCTTTTGTATAGATAAAGATAGCAAAAAGCCTGGAAGATCGCATTCGCTTTCTTCCAGACTTTTTCCTTTGTATACGGTAGCCCGTATTCTATTACACCAACTGGATAATGGCCATCTCGGCGGAGTCGCCGCGACGGGGACCCATCTTCAGCACACGGGTATAGCCGCCATTGCGGTCGGCGTACTTGGGGCCGATCTCGTCGAAGAGCTTCTTAGCCACATCTTCCTTGGTGATGTAGCTCAGAGCCTGACGGTAAGAAGCCAGGTTGTTCTTCTTGGCCAGGGTAATCATCTTCTCGGCAATGGGGGCGACCTCCTTGGCGCGGGCGTAGGTGGTCTTAATCTGACCATTCTCCAACAGGTAGGTGGTCATGGCGCGCAGCATGGCGCGGCGCTGGTCGCTGGTCTTACCCA
>CALXDO010000032.1 GCA_944387075.1 uncultured Oscillospiraceae bacterium
TGCGCCCGTTTTTACTGCTGGTGAGGATGGGCCAGGTCTTGTACACATAGTCGTCGGAAAAGCTGCCGCACAGGCAGACCAACACAAAGGGGAGCACCATCAGGTTCAGCCAGTAGGCCGCGGTCAAAATCCCGCTGTACCCCTTGGCATAGTCCAGGGTAAAAGGAGTGGTAATCCCGGCCCGCTCCTCCTCCCAGTATGTAATTTCCTCCTGGGTGAGGCCTTGGTTGTCGTACTCCGCTTCCTGGTGCTGGGCCATGCTCTCATAGGTGAAGTCTGCCAGCTGCTCCGCCCCATCCTTCAGGGGATTGACCCCGACGGCGGAGATGGCATCCTCCACCAGGAAGTCGTTGAGCAGGAGAAAGGTCAAGGGCGAGTCTGACACCTCCTGGTAGTATGCGTTCCTCTCCCGCATGGCCAGGGCCGTCTCATTGTCCAGCTGGATGCCTGCCTTCTCCCGGGAAAAACGTCGTTCCAGCTGGACAGCCTCGTAGCGGGAGACAGTGTCAAAGACCAGGGTCCCGTCCTCCTCCACATAGGCCACCTCCTGCTGCGCCAGCAGGGGTCTCACATTGAGAAAGAGGGTGACCCCTACCATTAAAATCAGAAGGAAGATCACATAGGGCCGTGCCAGGATTTTTTTCAGTTCAAAGCGGTAGAGTGTGCCAAACATCCTCACATTCCTCCCCCTTCAAACTGCTGGAGATAAAAGCTCTCCAAGTCCTGGGGGGTGTCGTGGACGTCGCCGTCGTAGATGATCTGGCCGTCTTTGACCATCAGGATGCGGTCGGCGATGTGCTCCACATCCGAGACGATGTGGGTGGAGAGGAGCACGATGCTCTCCTTTCCCTGCTCCTGGATGATGGTGCGGAAGCGCACCCGCTCCTTGGGGTCCAGCCCGGCGGTGGGCTCGTCCAAAATAAGGAGTTTGGGCTGACTCAACAGGGCCTGGGCAATGCCCAGCCGCTGCTTCATGCCCCCGGAGTAGGTGCGGATCTTCTTGCGCCCCACCTCCGACAGCCCCACCAGCTCCAGCAGCTCCAGGCTGCGCTGCCGGGCATGGCTGCGCTCCATCCCCTTCAGCGCCGCCATGTAGAGGAGAAAGTCCAGCCCGGTGAAGCTGGGGTAGTAGCCAAAGTCCTGGGGCAGGTAGCCCAGGGCCGCCCGGTAGCCTTCCGTGGACACGTCCAGCCCGTCCAGGGAGATGGAGCCGCCGGTGGGCCGCAGGATGCCGCAGAGCATCCGCATGAGGGTGGTCTTGCCCGCCCCGTTGGCCCCCAGAAGCCCGGCGACCCCGGGCCGGAGGGTGAGGCTGATGCGGTCCACGGCAATCTTCGGGCCGTACTGTTTGGTGATGCGGTCAATGTTCAGTTCCATATCCATTCCTCCCTGTCACATACATAGCGTCTACCTTCCCAAAGCATCAGGGCCAACAAAATAAGGGTGATCCCGGCCCAGCCCGCTACGTTGGTACTCTCCAGCAGGATCCGCGGCGACTCCCGCCACCAAAAGCACCCCCAACTCACCGTCGCTGCCACCCCGGCGCACACAAACACCACCTCGCTGCCCCGGAAGCGGCGGGAGAGCATCAGACAGACCACAGAGGTCAGGCAGTAGGGGCACAGAAGCACACATCCCGTCACCGCCACAGGCAGCTCACTCCACACCACAACCATGGGGAGGAGCACCGCCAGCAGCACCAGGTTGCCCAGCCCCAGCAGGGTCATCCGGGCCATGAGCAGGCTTTTCAGGGAAAACCGGGCGGACATCTCCAGCTCCTCCATGTGATAGCGGGCGGAGCGGCTCAGCTCGGTGACGGTGGTCAGGGCCGCAAAGGGCAGCAGAGCGGACACCATCCACACATCCCAGGGCTGCAGGTTTTGGGTGATGAACACCGCCGCCACAAAGATCCCCACGGACAAAAGCCAGCTCCAGGGGCGCAGATACGCCGCCTGGGTGAACAAAAATTGAGTGGTGGACAGCTCCGGCTGGGTAAACTGCGCCAGAAACTCCTGTTTTTTTCGGGGCGTCGGGGGCTGATAGACCTGTCGGAGCCCCCGCTTTACGTGGTCACGCATCAAAATCCCTCCCATCCAGCTGGCTGCGCAGCCGCTTCAAAATCTGTTTTTCCCGCCGATACACCGCAAAGCGGGACAGTCCCAGAATCTCCGCCACCTTTCCCACCGGCAGCTGGTTGGTATACCGCAGGAAGATCAGCTCCCGATCCTCCTCCGGCAGCCTCTCCAGCACCTGCTCCAGGGCAATGCGCAGGGTGTGGGCCTCCTCCTGGTCCTGGGCCGGTGGGGGAACCTGGTCCAGGGACAGGTCCTGCCTGGCCCGGTAGAAGTCCACGCAGAGGTTGCGGGCGATGGTGTACAGGTAGGCGATGTGCCGCTCCATGTCCCCCACATCCCGGGTGCCGAGAAAGCGCAGAAAGGTCTCCTGGGTGATGTCCTCTGCGGTCTGGGGGTGGCGGGTTTTCATATAGCAGTACCGATACAACCTGTCGTAGCATTCTTCCAAGTCCATGGCAGCGGCGCACCCCCTTTCATATGGTATAACGGTTGAGACCCACAAATTGTGCGGGAAATGGAAAAAATAATTTTATTCCATTATAGGCGAAACCGGCGGTTTGGAACAGGGTGTTCTCCAACCGAGCGGGAGAATGATGCAAGTGCATAGAAAACGGGGCTGAGAAGGCAGGTTGCCTTCTCAGCCCCGTTGAGGGTGTCGAAAAACATCGACACGCTTCTCAGTAAGATATTCCCCGTATTACTGTATCACAAAATGATAAGCCTGTCCAGCATCCTTGCGGCCATGAATTTGGGATCACACCATTCCGTAAAGCAACAGAGGATCGATTGAAATTGGAACTATTTTAATATATAATGGAACGGATAAGTTCGGTGTCAATGGGTGGTAACCGGCTCTGCCGCGGCATGATGCAGAATTTATGACAATCGACAATCTATGATTTGAGGTGGTGCGAATGGAAGAAACTTTTCGTAAACTCATGAGCAAGAAAAACATAACGCTTTCTATTGTTTTGTTGGTGTGTATTTTTTCGGCTTATTATTCCAACCTGTATATCTCCAACGAAATCATTCGGGCAGCAATCTCAGGTGTATGCTTTTTGTTGGAAGTGTCGTTTCTTATATACATCATCGATCAGTTTATCCGCGCAAGAAACGTGCGCTGAAGCCCGCCGGTGTTTTTCAGACAGCCCTGTGCTCCGTTCGATTTTCATGAAATGAGCCAGAACTTTTTCGATCACGTCTGAGACCAGCTGCGCCACCGCCCTCAGCTGGTCTCTGCTCTTTCCGTGCATGGATTTGTCAAGGCAGCCTTGCGTATCGGCTGGCATTTTGCAGCAGGGCAATGATGGGACAGATCAAAACCCCACAGCAGAAATTGCTCACGCCGTGTACAAAATCCCAGGGCAGTCCCGCCACAATCCAGGCAACCATACCCTGGAAATCCAATCCAAACAGCAAGGCCTGCGCCGGAGCGTACAGGGTTCCAAACAGAAAGCCGTGGGCGGTACAAACCGCCATATACACCACAGGTTTGATTTTAGCTGGCATCTGTTTGGGCAGCAGCATCACCCACGCCCAGAGGATCGTCCACAGATACAGGTAGGGCAGCCACCACGGGGAAAACCCCGCCATCAATCCATTGAGAAATACATAGGTGTAGATGGGATAGAGGGCCTTTTTTCGGTAGACCACCGTCAGAGCCACCACGAACACCCCCAACAGGTGCACATTGGGCAGCACTTCCATGATGACCTTGGAGGCGTACATCAGTGCCCCCAGCATCCCGAACACGGCAATCTCGCGGGTGGAGAGCTTCCAGTTACTCAACTTTGAAGGTGTAGGTGGAGCCTGGGGTCACTTTTGTGGCGTCCACACCGGTCTGGGCATACGCCCCATCCACATAAAAGGCCCAGTACTTCCCGTCGGTGTCGTAGTCCACCGTAATCCCATTGACGGTCTTGACGTACAGGCCGTACTCGCTCTCTTCGCCCTCAATCAGGCCCAGCTCCACCAGAGCGTCGCCCACTGTGGTCTGGTCGGTGTTGATTTCATAGACGGTCTCCTTGCCGTCCCCATCCACCACCGTAAAGGTAAATGCCGTTTCGCCCTGGCCCAGAACTTTTTCATCCGCCTGGGACGGTGTCACCTCGGGGGCGGCTGTCACCGTACTGCTGGGGGCCACGCTGGCGGTGGTGTCGGCGGTTCCCTTGTTGCTGTCGCAACCAGTTGTGATCAGTGCTGTAGCCGCAATCAACACGCAACACGCCAGGAACGACAACGATTGTTTCCATGGTCTCATTTTCATAGTCTGTCTCCTTTTTCATAGTGATCCCCTCTCCTCACCGGCTTCCGCAGCTCATATGGAGAGTTTGCTTGAAAAATATTCCGACTGGACACAGCGTCTTTCGCCTTCTCAAGATGGCATCTCAATGGCTTGTCCCTGGTGTGCGGCAACCAGGCAGAAAGGCCGCTCACGTGTGCTACACGGCGACGGGCTCGTGCAGGATTCCCACCTGCTTCCTTTTCAAGCGACTCCCATTATACGAGAAGGGCACCGGTTTTTCAATGAATAAAATACATCTGGTGCCGCCCTTGGTTTCGCTGGCCGGCAAAGTTGTACATACAACATTGTCGTAATACCCTGGTCACAGAAGGCCTGGTGCATGCCCCACCCAATCCTCGTCCATCCCCCTCAATCGCCAATTTCATACAGTTTTTCCATTGTGAAACTGGACAGTTCGACAAACCTCTTTTGGCATCTTGAAATCCTACTATTTTCATGGTATATTCCTTGATCGCATGGTTTTTACCAACGCCGAAATGACTTCAGACGGAGGTACCCATGAAAGTAAAACACAAAAGTATAGTTAGTTGTGGCCTGGTATTAAGCGGTGTTTTGGCCGCTTTTGGTGTGGAATTATACAACACCACCCAGGCACAGGCATCCACCGCTGCAGTGGATGTGGCTTTGAGCTCTCTCACGCCCACCGCAGCCAACTGCCAGACATTCCTGAAAAATCAAGACAGCAGCGGCAATCCGCTGTCCCTGCTTCAGGATGGCGTAGAGGTCGGCTACGATACCGGCCTTCTCACCGTCCCCGCTTCCAACTCCTATGCCAGCCTCTCCTTCCTGGACGTGCAGGAGAATGGCTACCAGAGTTTTGAGACGGACATTGGCCTTCACTCCTCGGTTCGTGAAACCGGCGGTGAGGTGGAATTCAAGATTTTTGCCGATGGCGTGCAGGTCTACACCAGCGGAGTGGTCACCAACACCACTCCCGCCCAGCATGTGGAAATCGACCTGACCGAGGTGGCGGTCTTGCAGCTGGTGGTGGACGCCAAAGGCTCCAACGCCAACGATCTGGCTGTATGGGGCGACGCCCACTTTACCAAGACCGAAAACGCCCCTTACCTGGCGGTGGATGATCTGGAGTTCAACCAGAGCTGGCAGGTCACCAAGGAGAACCTTCTGGAGTATGTGGTAGCCAAGGACGCAGACGGCAACGACATCTCCCACAATGTGACGTACCAGACCAACTACAACGGTCAGGCCAGCGGCACCTACTCCATCACCTACACCGCCACCGACGACGCCGGCCACTCCCACTCCCGCACCGTGGACCTGGTGGTCACTGGGGAGGATTACACCCAGGAACTGTCTCTGGAGCGTCTCAAGCAGCCCTGGGCCAGTTACCTCTACCACGGCCGCGGCACCCTCAGCACCCAGGGCAAAAAGGCGTGGGACCTGATCCTGACCAAGATTCTGGACTTCGACTCCAGCCAGTGGAAGCTGATCAACCGCTGGGGAGAAGAGGTGTACGCGGTGGATGTGGACTTGCAGGCCCACAACATTTTCACCACCAAGAACGAACTGACCGCCCTGGGCTCCATGTTTATGGACGACGAACCCCGCACCTTTATTTTGAAGGACTGGGGCTGTGATGTCACCACCAAGGACGGTCTGGCCTCCCATGTGACCATGTGGGTCAAAAAGTCCCAGGCGGACCAGTACGACGCCATGCTGCTGAAGATCGAGGGAAATGCCCAGAACATGCTGGCAAAGTATCAGCCGGACATGACCGAGGCCCAGGGGCTGTACTATGTCTCCAACGCCTATAAGAGTTGGCTGAAGTATGGCAACGGCGGCCAGCTGCTCTCCGATTCTCTGGGCAACGGCACCGCCGTGTGCGGTGGAAACGCCCGAGGCTACATCTATCTGTCCCAGCGTCTGGGCTCCAAGAGCGTGTGGGGCCGCAGCGGCTCCCATGCCTGGTCCTTCACCAAGCTGGTGGACACCACCTACTGGTTCAAGACCGACCTGCTGTCCGGGGAATTTTTGGCTCCCGGCAAGGATGGCGAGGGCAACCTCAGCGTGGGCGGCAACTTCAAAAACCGACACTACCAGTGGTTTGTGTTTGGTTCCGTGCAGTACGACAAGAGCATGCTCCGCTACCCCTCGGTGTGGGTGGAGCTGAACCAGCCGGAGGTCCTGCTGCCTGCGGGTACTTCCTACGATCTGTACGCCTACATTTCCAACTACGGCAGCATTTTTGACGCCGATTTTGCCAAGGAAAACATTCAGATTGCCGTGGATAAGATGGATGCGGATGGAAACCTTCTCAAGGCCAACCTGCGCAGCTTCCCCACCTCCGGCTCTTCCGACGCCCTGTGTGCCGGCTACTACCGCGTCACTTACACCATCACCGACCAGGGCAAAACCAACTCCAACCGCCTGACCGTCCGCGTCACCGGGGAGCCCTCCGTATCCATGGCCTACACCGATCGCGCGGAGGCCTCCTCGGGCAGCGGAGTACAAAATCCCCTGGGTCTGTGGGACGGCTCTGGGGAAAAGTGGTATGAAAACGGCATGTACATCAACAACGGCGGATATGTCACCTACAATGTAGAGGGCAAGGATTACAAGTATGTCTCCTTTGATTTTGGCATCAAAAATTCCGTGCGTGACAATGTAAACTGGGGTTCCAACGGAAAGGTGGCAGCCAAGGTGGAAATCACCACCACAGAGGGCACCCAGATCATCTACCAGGGTGCCACTCTGGGCTGGTACACCAAGTACGAGCACATTCTGCTGCCCCTGCCTGACAACACCCTCTCTGTGACCATCTGGTCTTTGGACAAGGGGGCGGGCAACGGCCACGCCGGCATTGGCGGGCTGACCTTCTTCCAGGATTCCGGACGGGTGGAATCGGTCCCCGAGGAAAATCCCCCGGCCCTGTCCGCCACCAGCATCGAAATTTTCGACAACGCCTCCTTCGATGCCTACTCCGCGTTCACCGGTGTGGACCGTGAGGACGGAACCTTCCCTCTCACCCCGGACAACTTTGTCGTGGACGAACTGCCCCAGGTGGGTGGCAAATATGTCAGCGGCACCCACCAGCTGAACTACCGGCTCACTGACACCGACGGCAACGTCACCACCGGCGTGATCACCGTCCATGTGGTGGAAACGGCGGAGGAAATCACTCCCACGCCCACACCTGAGCCTACACCTGTACCGACACCCGAGCCCTCGCCTGAGCCTACACCCGTACCCACACCCGAGCCTACACCCGAGCCTACACCCGTACCCACACCCGAGCCCACGCCTGTACCCACGCCTGTACCCACGCCCGAGCAACCCGACGCCCAGCCCCAACCTCAGCCCAATCCGGGCACCGGGGTGGAAGTGGACACCCAGCAGGCCCAGACCAACGTGGGGATGGGCAACGCCCAGGTGGTGTTCCCCGGCGGCACGGTGATCCAGGTCGAGAGCATCCTCTCCGGCTCCATCTTTGACCGTGTGTCATCCGCTTTGCAGAACCTGGTTGCCAGCTCTAAACAAGTGGCGGTCTTTGAGTTTACGGCGACCCGCAACGGCGTGGAGGTGCAGCCCAGCAGCCCCTTGCAGGTGGTATTTGACATCCCCTCCCACCTGACGGCCGACCATCTGAAGCTGTTCTATGTGGCGGAGGATGGCTCTACCGAAGAGCTCCCCATTACCGTCAACAAGGACGCCAACACCGTCACCGCCAACCTCAACCATTTCAGCACCTATGTGTTGGCCAACGTCACCCCCGCACAAGGGGACAGTGACACCCCGGCTACCGGCGATGGCAGCTCCCTGACGCTGTTTGTGGCCGCTCTGGCTGTCTCCTCCCTCTTGCTTGGTGCCGCTGTGGTGGTGCGCAAGCGTGCTGCAATGTAACCTTTCCCCTGCCAAGGCGCAAAACGCCCTCTTTGAACGAAACCTGCCACATCGGCAAGCCTACGCCACCAGGGGACATGATGGGTTCCACACGCATTCTGAACCAGACGGACAGGGTCCGCAGCCCAAAGACACCTGGTAGTATCCCTAAGAATCCCCCTGAATTTGTCTGCTCGCGCCCCATAAATTGGTATTGCCTTTATTTCCTCCCTTTCCTATAATATCCATATCCGGGAGAGGTTCCACGGAATACCTGTATACGAGGAAGTAGGTGCGATGTATGAAGCTGGGCATTGTTCAAAAACTGATGATTGGTATACTGCTGCCCTTAATTCTGATTTTAGGCATCATTGGCGTACTGCTGGGCCGTACAAGCTCCGGCATTGTGGAAGAGTTGGTGAGCGAAAACCTCACCGCTCAGACCACCGCCGCTGCCAACCAAGTAGATGCGTTTTTCCAGAAATATTATGGGGTGGCGGAAATGCTGTCTCAGTCCGGGGTGGTGGTCCATGTGGTGTCTGACACCGCCAAGCAGCAGCTGGCAGACTCCACCTATTACGCCGACCTACTGCAGGAACTGCGCTCCACCCAGTCCAATTATCAGGATGAGGTGCTCAGCACCTGGCTGACGGACCTGGGTGCCGGCGAGGTACTTCTCAGCGACGGCAGCCACATTTCGTCCACAGAGATGGACTTTACCACCCGTGAGTGGTATCCCATGGTGATGGAACAAAAGCGCACCGTTCTCACCAGTGCCTACACCGACAAAGCCACCAACGCCATGGTGGTGACCATAGCCAGCCCTGTTCTGATCAACGATCAGGTGGCAGGCGTTGTGGGCATTGATTTGGATATTTCCCGCCTTGGTAAAACCCTGAGCCAGATGGTCGTGGGAGAGAACGGTTACATTACCCTGTATGACTGTGTGGGAAGCATCGTCTATCACCCCAATTCCGAGGTGTTGGGCCAAAAGATTTCCGATGTCTCCTACTCTCAAAACATGGAGGATGCCCTGCTCAACCAAAAGAATGTGCAGGGTATGCCCTATACTCGTGATGGCACCCAATACTATGGCAGTACTGTACATCTTTCCGATCTGGACTATCAGGTTTTAGGTGTACTGCCTACGGCAGAATTCACCAATCAAGTGGCCGGAACCATTCGGCTGGTGGTGGTCAGCTTCCTCCTCTGTGCCGTTCTTTTGGCTGTTGCGGTCACGTTCCTGGCCATCTCCCTGACCCGCCCCCTCAAGCGGCTGTGCAGGGTGGCCGATCAACTGGCCGATGGTCAGCTGGATGTGGAATACTCCGTCCAGGGCAATGATGAAATCAGCCAGGTGGGCCGCTCCACCCTGCACATTGTGGAACGACTGAAAACCTACATTGCCTACATCGACGAGCTCTCCCATGTGCTGGAGCAGGTGGGAGATGGTAATCTGGTGTTCCAGCTTCAGTATGACTATCAGGGCGACTTCGCCCGGCTGAAAACCGCTCTGCTGAACATCCAGCACCACATGTCTGCCACACTGTCCGGCATTACCCAGTCTGCATTGCAGGTAAATGTGGGTGCCGAACAGATTGCCAGCGGTGCTCAAGCTCTGGCTCAGGGGTCCGCCGAACAGGCCTCTTCGGTTCAGGAACTGTCCGCCACCATCCAAGAACTCAACCAACAGACCAACGAGGGTTCTGAAAAAGCGGTGGAGATGAGCCACCATCTGGAGCAGGTCAAGCTTCAGATGGACAACAGCAACCAGCAGATGAAGGCCATGATGCAGGCAATGGAGGAGATTACCCGTCAGTCCAGCGCAATTGGCCAGATCATCAAGACCATTGATGATATTGCCTTCCAGACCAATATTCTTGCCCTCAATGCTGCCGTGGAGGCCGCTCGTGCGGGCAGCGCCGGCAAGGGGTTTGCCGTGGTAGCTGATGAAGTGCGCTCCCTGGCCGCCAAGAGTGCCGACGCCGCCAGGGACACCAACGAACTCATTGCCCGCTCCATCCAGGCGGTCAACCAAGGGGAATCCATTGCCACCCAGACCGCCCAAAACCTGGTTTCTGTGTCTGCTTCCACCAACCAGATTGTAGCCTCCATTGCCCAAATTGCCGAAGCTTACCACCAACAGGCTCACCGGCTGGAGGAAATATCCACCGGCGTAGATCGGATTTCCAATGTGGTGCAGACCAACTCCGCCACCGCCGAACAAAGTGCCGCTGCCAGTGAGGAACTGGCAGGTCAGGCTAGTTCCATGTAGGCACAGGTGGCTCACTTCCGTTTGCCGGACAGCGGAGAGGTGCCTGCCGCTCATTCATAACCCCAGAACACAGAAGAGCATTTGGCCAACTGGGCCCCATTTCCCATATTCCCATCCACCCTCTGTACCCCCGAACGCTCCGGCGTTCGGGGGTACTTCGCGTCATCGGGCAAAGAGTTCTTTCACCCCCACATAGAGCAGCAGCACCCCAAACAGGCGGCGCAGTAGCCCCACCTCCAGCTGACCGGCCAGGGCCGCGGCAGCGAAAGCCGCCGGAATCCCAGTCACCGCACACAAAAGCACCCCACGCCACGCCACCAGCCCCTTTTTGCTGTGGCCAAACAGGGCAGGCGGGGCGCAGGTGAGAAAGTACAGGAGATTGATGCCCCCGGCCTGGTATTGCCCCACCCCTGCCACGGCGGTGAGGTAGAGCATCAGCAAGGTGCCGCCTCCCACGCCGCAGCCGCTGAGGATGCCCGTGACCAATCCCACCAGGAATCCAACCACATTCATATCAGCAACACCGCCCGCATCCCTCCATACAGCATCAAAAGCCCAAAGCCCCGGTGGAGCCACTTCACCGGGATGCGGTCAAACACCCGCCCGGAGACCAGGCCCCCCACCAATCCGCCGGCCAGATAGGGCAGAGCCTGAGCCACGTCCACCCCCCCGCCCATGGCGTAGCTGACCAGAGCCGCCGCAGACAGGAAAAACACCACCGCCACCGAGGTGGCAAAAGCCCGGTGCTGCTCCATCCCCAGCCAGCCGATGAACAGCGGCACCAGAAACAGCCCCCCGCCTGCTCCGAAAAAGCCGTTGGCCAGCCCAGCCAGCAGGCCGGTGATCATGTATTTGGTTCCATCCTTCACGTCATCACCCTGGGTTAGTGTGTGCAATCCTCCCGGTTTCATGCAAAAAAAGCATTGCTCCCGCCCATTGGGCAGGAACAATGCTTTTTGTAGCATCAGCCGCGGCGGCGCACCAGCCACAGGGCTCCAGCGGCCACGCAGGCCACCACGCCCACCGCCGCCACCGCCAGGATGACGGGGGTCATGACAGTGCCCGACTGGGCCTGCTGCTCCTGGGCGGGCTCTTCCGGCTCCGGAGTGGCGGAGGGCTGCACAGACTCCGCCTCTTCCTTCTCCTGGCCCTCCCCAGACTCCGGGGTCTGCTGGGGCTGGGGGGTAGGGGCCTCGTCCTTGGCCCCAGCGGTGTTCTGGCTGCCAGTACCAGGTGCGGGGGCGGTCTGCTGGTTGCCCACACCCGCCTGTCCGCTGCTGGATGTATTGTCGGACGTGTTGCTGGAAGTCCCGTTGGAGGTGCCGCTGTGGGTTCCGTTGGAACCTCCCTGGCTGCCATTGCCGCTCTGGCTTCCACCAGTGGAGGGCTTGCTGACCTCCTCATCGGGAGTGACAGGGGTCTGGCTGCCCTCGTCGGTGGAGGGCTTCTCCTCCACCGGGGGAGTCTCCACGGGGGGCACGTCCTCAGGGGCCTTGGCCAGCCAGTCCACCACCACTGTATGCTCAAAGGTGTAGCCTGTCTCCTTCAGTCGCATCTGGAAGGTATAGGTGCCGTTTTCCGTGACGGTGAACACATTGCCGCTGGCAGCCTGACCGTTGACCGCCAGAACCTCCACCGCATTGGGGTCGATGTTCAGGGTGAGGGTGGTCTCCCCCTCCCCGTCCGCCACCGTGAGCAGCTGGTCGTCCTCCGGCTTGGTGGGGTCCATCCAGGACACCGTGGCGGTGTAGGTGCTCTCATTTCCCGCCGCGTCCCGGATGGTAAAGGTATAGCTGTGGTTGTCCTCAAAGACATGGACGCCCTGGGAGCCGTCCACAAACTCCACGTCTTCACTGAGGTTTTCCAGGGTGACGGTGACGGGCTGGTTGGTCCATCCCTGGTAGGAATAGTGCAGCTCGCCGGTGGGAGCCTGCTTGTCTATCCAGGTCACTTGAGCCTCCAGGGTCTGGGCCACGCCGTTGGCGTCGGTGTAGTGGAAGGTGTAGGTGCCGTTGTCGTCAAAGACGTACTCGGTGACCTCCGCCTGACAGCCCTGGGGCAGAACCAGGGTGGCGGTAACGGGCTGGTTGGTGGGAGCCTGGGTGGAATAGGTCACCTGGGCCTGGGAGATATAGGACTGAGTGGTGTCCACATAGAAGTTCAGCATTTTACCGCTGAAATACTTGTCCTTTTCAAAGGCGTTGTTGTAATAGGTCTCGGTGGCCACCACCTTTACATACCGGGCCGCCACCGGCTGAGGCAGGACAATTTCCTTCCACTGGGCGTTGTTCTGCAAGCCCTGGAAGGTGTGGGCCAGGGTCCAGCTCTCCCCGTCCAGGCTGACGTAGACCTCTCCCGACTTGAGCCGCCCGTTCTGCCCGCCGCCGGGCAGGTAGGTGAGCTTGGACAGGTAGCGCACCTGATCCAGCTTGACGGTGTAGAACTTCCCATCGTCGGCGGCGCCAAACTTGGTGTGCCAGGCGGTGTTGCCGTTGCCGTCGATGAAGTTGGCCGCGGCGTGGTCGGCACTGGTGCTCTGCTGGGAGGAGAAGTCCACCAGGGTCACGTTTTGAAGCTGGAGATAGGTCTGCTGGGGCGTGTCGGTGGCGGCGTGGAAGGTGTAGGTGGTCTCAGGGCCCTGTAGATACACCCCGTGGGCCTTGTAGCGCACCCGCACCTCCACATCCCCGGCAAAGCGGGTGGTACTGTCCAGGCCAGACTGGTAGTCCTGCCAGGACTTGCCCCCGTCCACACTGTATTCCATGGAAGCGGTGGAGCCCAGGAACAGGTCCTCGTCGTCGTTTTGGTACACCTTGGAGGGCTGCACCGCCGTCCCCTCCTTGATGTCAATGGTATAGGTGGTCTCTACGCCCACCAGTCCCACCACAATGTCGTGCTCCGCGGTCACCCGCTCCAGCTGCTGGGGGGTTAGGGTGATGATGTGGTCGGGGGTGTAGGGCACCTCCTGTCCGTTTACCATGTGCTTTTCCCAGGTCTCGCCCCCGTCCAGAGAGTAGCGCACCATAAACTCATACTGGTCGTAGCTCTCGTGGAGGACGATGGCGTTGGCGTGCTCCCCGTCAAAGGAGAAAGTGGCCAGCTCCACCCCCTGGCCCAGCAGGGAATTGGCGATCTCCCGGCAGGCGTCAGGCTGGAGACTTTCCGCAGCGGTAGCCTTGGAGGCCCGCTGGAGGGCCTGGGTTTTGAGGGTATTGACCTCCACCACCGCCAGATTGTCCGACATGTGGGGAGTAATGAGCCCCAGCAGGTCCACCATGACAGCGGGATAGTAGGTATAGGCCTCCACCACCTGCTTGGCCAGAGCCAGCCACTCCTCATTGGTGGTGTTGGCGTCCGCCCGATAGGACTGGATCAGGCCATACATGCCATCCAGGTTGAAATCCATCTCGGCCAGGCAGCGGTTCAAAGCCGCCTCGTGGAGATCACTTCCGATGGGGTAGGCCCCCGCCAGGAAGTTGGCATACATGGACTCCAGGTACTGGTCATAGTCGTTGAGGGCTGCCTGGGCCAACAGAATATAGGTGGTGTTGTTCTTGTTGTAGTTGATGTAGTCCATGCAGCCCCAGCCCAGCAGCAGCCGGGCCTCGGTGGAAATGGTGCTGCCCCAGCGGGAGTAGGACTTGGCCCAGCCGCCCACGTTGTTCCAGATGGTCCAAATGCCGTCCCCATCCTGGTTTTCCGTGTACACCAGATAGGCCTCATGCTGGGGCTGATAGGTGTTCACCGAGGGGATGCCGTGCACCTCGTTGAGGTTCATGCCCATACCGGAAATGCCCCAGCAGATGCCGCCCTTCTCCATCATCATCCACAGGCGGAACAGGTTTTGCACCCCGTAGGACACGCCAAATCGGACAAAGTCATACTTGGCATCCCACATCTCCAGGTTATCCTGGCTGTAGAATTTGGCGTCGTCGTACCAGGTGTTCGTATAGTTGACGAAGCTGTATCCATTCAGCCGCTTGTTCAGATCCTGGTATCGGCTCTCGGAGTACTCCCGCAGCCACTGGATTTCGCTGTCGTCCATCTTGGCGTCCATCACATAGCGCACCAGCTCCATAGGATAGGTGCGGAACTCCTCTTTCCGGGCAAAGTAGCCGTTGTCATACAGGGACTTCATGGCGGTGTACTTGGCCACCGGGTCAGAGGAGACAGAGTTTCCGCCGTAGTTGACCATGTAGGTCTTGATGTCCCGGCAGTAGGCCACCGCCGTAGCCAGCATCATCTTCTTGTAGACGTAGGCGTCCCCGCTGTTCCCCACCTGGTCCTGGGCCACCTGGTACAGGTTCCCCAACGCCATCAGCGTCTTGCCCGAGGAGCCGTTGAACAGGGAGCCGGCCTCCAAAAACAGCTGCAAGGCATCGGTATCCGACAGCAGCCAATCCAGAGCCACACCCACGTTGGGCTGGGCCTTGACGGCGGCCTGGATGGTCTGATAGCCCATGCGGCTGACAAACTCCCGGCGCAAAATCACATCCCGATGATGGGCCAGATTCTCCTCCACCCCGTAGGCGGTCAGGATGGCGTCGTACTCGGCCACGGTCTCCAGCCCGTTATATCCTTCGCTGGAAATGTCGTAGCCGGGAGCCAGCAGCCGCAAGTCGCCGTACACCGAATGGTCGTTGCCGTCGGCTCCGTTGTCCAGGGCGGTGAGCTTGATGTACCGATACTGAGACACATCCAAATTCACATACACGGCGTTGTCTGAGGCCTTGACCACCCCGGTCTCATAGACCTGGGTCCACTGGCCCTTGTCCTGGGAGACGGAGACGGTAAACTTGACCCCGTTCCCCTTGCCGTTCTGGCTGTAGTCCACCCCAAAATACCCGGACAGGGTGGTAAATTCGTCGGTATAGGTACTAATATCGTAAATCAGTTCCGATTTGGCATGGGCGCCCACCCCCTTGGGGAAGGGGATGACCTCGCCGTCCACCTTCAGCTGGATGGTGTTGCCGTTGGGCGCTTTGTCGGGGGAAATGCTCCCGTGTTTGCTCCAGGACTCCGGCTCTTGAACCACATCGGACAAAAACAGATAGTTCTGGGTCGCCTGGATGGCCAAGACGGAACTGCCCGTCTCCGGCCCCCAGAGCTGAGACTCCCCGGTCTGGGTGTCCACCGGGCCGGTGTACTCCCCCAGCTCCACCGTGCTGTCCAGTCCAGCCGCCGCCATCATGTCCGCAGCGTTCACCACCGAAGAGGTGGTATCCAATCGGATGCTGTCCATCTTCTCCTTCTGCCCGTCCGTGTCCACGGTCCAGGCGTAGCCCAGCACTCCTGTGCCCGTGAGCAGCAGCAGGCCGGCCAACATTCCACTTAACACTCTCTTTGTCTTCATAGGACCTCACTTCATTTTGGATTTTTTCAGGGCATAGTTTAGGCCCGTCACACAGCGCACCACGGCGTTGGGACAGGCCCGTCTATCTCCCATGTAGGTTGACAAATAATCACTTATACAAGACTTTATCAACAGTTTGACAATATCATAAACAAGAACAATTGTCAATAAGAAGAAATTTTTTCCTCTCAAGAGGGACTGCTCCACACAGCCCCTCTGGACGTGTGTCAGACGGTTTGCAGTTCTCGCTCTTTTCCCACAGCCCCCAGCAGGTTGCGGCGGGTGATGATGCCGCACAGGGCATTTCGGTCATCCACCACGGGGACAAAGTTCTGCTCCATGGCCAGGGCCATGACCTCTTGAAAGGTGGCCCGGATGCTCACCGCAGGGCAAAAATCCCGGCGCATAATCTGGCGGATGCGGCTTTGCTCCAGCTTCTTTCGTTCCGTGGAGTTCACCGCCAAAATGTAGCGCAGGAAATCTCCCTCGGTGACACAGCCCACATAGCCCCCCTGGTCGTCCAGCACCGGAATGGCGGTGTAGCTGTTGCGGCACATGGTTTCCAACCCCTGGCGCACCGTGTTATCCTCGTGAAGCACCACCGTACATGCCTTGGGTATCATAATTTTTGCGATATTCATGGAGCTTTCGTCCTTAATTTTATGTAGTAGTAGTTTACCCCCCTCTCCAAGGGCGGATCACCTGGTGATCCGCTTTCATCATAGCATAATCTCCCCTGGTTTGAAAAGCCTTTGCACGGTGGGGAAATTTTTTCTCCAGGCCCTTGACATCGTAGTTAGCATGTGCTATCTTATCAGTTAGCTAAGAGCAACTAACGAATTTATGCAGGAGGAACGCCCCATGAATTTGACCCATGCCCAGCTGGGGCAGGAATACATCATCACCGGCATTGCCACCGAGGATCAGGAGCTGGACGGCTTTCTGTTCACCTTGGGCTGTTATTCCGGCCAGCCCGTCACCGTGGTTTCTCAACTGCGGGACCATTACGTCATTTCGGTGAAAGATGGTCGGTATAGCATCAACCAGGATCTGGCGGAAGCCATCTCCATTTAAGGTCTTCCCCCAGATTCTGTTTTTTGCCCAACAGTTAGCAATTACTAACTATTGGAGCGTTTGAGGAGGTATTACCATGCGCATTGCACTTACAGGCAATCCCAACAGTGGAAAAACCACCATGTACAACGCCCTCACCGGCCGCTCGGAGCGAGTGGGCAACTGGGCGGGGGTGACGGTGGACAAAAAAGAGAGCACCATCAAAAAGCAATTCAACCCCCGTGGGCTGAAACTGGTGGCGGTGGACCTGCCGGGGGCCTACTCCATGTCCCCCTTCACCTCAGAGGAGAGCGTCACCAGCAGCTATGTGCGCCAAGAGCATCCCGATGTCATTGTCAACATCGTGGACGCCACCAATTTGAGCCGCTCCCTCTTTTTCACCACCCAGCTGCTGGAGCTGGGCATCCCTGTGGTGGTGGCTCTGAACAAGCAGGACTTGAACGAGAAAAAGGGCACGAAGATTGACGTTCCCGCCCTGTCCCAGGCCCTGGGCTGCCCGGTGGTGGAGACGGTGTCCACCTCGCAAAAGGGGCTGTCCGACGTGGTGGAGGCTGCGGTGTCCCGCCTGGGGCAAGGCCAGGCGGCCCCTTACACCCAGCAGGGTGTGGATTTGACCGACAAGGCCTGTGTGGAGCAGGCCGACCGCCAGCGGTTTGCCTTTGTGGATCGGCTGGTGTCCCAGGTGGAACACCGCAAGGTACTCACCCGGGAGAGCAACCTCCAGGACACGGTGGACCGGGTGCTGGCCAACCGCTTCTTGGGCATCCCCATCTTCGCCGTGGTGATGTTCCTGGTCTTTGACATCTCCCAGGCCCGCCTGGGCCCTTTCATTGCCGACTTTCTGGTGGGCTGGATTGAGACCTTCCAGGGCTGGGTGGGCGAGCAAGTCGCCTCCGCCTCCCCCTTCCTCCAAACGCTGCTGGTGGACGGCATCATCGGCGGCGTGGGCGCGGTGGTGGGCTTTTTGCCCCTGGTGATGGTGATGTACTTCCTCATCGCCCTGCTGGAGGACTGCGGCTATATGGCCCGGGTCAGCGTGGTCATGGACCCCTTCTTCAAGCGAGTGGGCCTGTCGGGCAAGTCCATCATCCCTATGATCATCGGCACCGGCTGCGCCATTCCCGGCGTGATGGCCTGCCGCACCATCCGCAATGAGCGGGAGCGGCGCACCACCGCCATGCTCACTCCCTTCATGCCCTGTGGGGCCAAGCTGCCGGTGATCGCCCTGTTTGCCGGGGCGTTCTTCTCCGACGCGGCCTGGGTGGGCACACTGATGTACTTTGTGGGCATTGTCCTTATTCTTTTGGGGGCGGTGCTGGTGCAAAAGATCACCGGGCACAAGTACCGCAAATCCTTCTTCATCATGGAGCTGCCCGAGTATAAGGTTCCCAGCTTGAAGCGGGCCGTGGGCTCCATGCTGGGCCGCGCCAAGTCCTTCATCATCAAGGCGGGCACCATCATCCTGGTGTGCAACGCCGTGGTGCACATCATGCAGAACTTCAACTGGTCCCTCCAACTGGTGGAGGAGGGCATGGAGCACACCTCCATCCTGGCCACCATCGCCAGCCCCTTTGCCATTCTCATGATTCCCCTGGGCTTTGGGGTGTGGCAGCTGGCTGCCGCTGCCGTCACCGGCTTCATTGCCAAGGAGAATGTGGTGGGCACCCTGGCGGTGGTGTACGGCCTGACCAACTTCATTGACGTGGAGGAAAAGGCATTGCTGGGCGGGGCCAACCAAGTGGCCGCCACCATGGGTCTCACCGCCGTGGCCGCCCTGGCCTACCTGATGTTCAACCTGTACACGCCCCCCTGTTTTGCCGCCATTGGGGCTATGAATGCGGAGATGCAGAACAAAAAGTGGCTGTTTGGCGGCATTGCCCTGCAAATCGGCACCGCCTACACCCTCTCCTTCCTGGTCTACCAAATTGGCACCCTGGTTACCACCGGCAGTGTGGGCGTGGGCTTCCTCCCCGGCCTCATCGCCGTGGGGTGCATCGTGGGTGTTGTGGTGGCTCTCATGGTGCGCGCCAACCGGCAGCTGGCCCAGGAATATGCCCTGAACAGCCGGGAGCAGAAAGGCAAGGTGGCAGCATGACCGACCTCATTCTCATCGTCCTGGTTGCGGTGATTCTCTCCGCCGCCATCGGCTATATCATCAGGAAGAAACGCTCCGGGGCCACCTGCATCGGCTGTCCCAACGGCCACAGCTGCCCCCACAGCAAAGGTGGGTGCTCCTGCCACAGTCACGAATAACTGTATCGAAACCAGCCTGGGGAGAGCGTCTGCTCTCCCCAGGCTGTTGTTATTTCTCCCCCAGGTTCACCACTTCCAGCCCCTGGGCCGCTGCATAGTCTACGGTGTACGCTGTCCCCCCGGTGGGGTGAGTGAGGTAGCAAATACACAAACTGCTGCACTCCACCAGATGGCGGTTGCGCCGGTGCATACACCCCCGGTCATAGGCTCTGGACGTGTACACCACCTTGTCCGCCTGGGCCTTGATGGCCTCATAGGTCTGCTGCTGCTCCCGGCTCCACCGCTCCGTCTGGGACAGACAGGGCAACACCAAAATCAGACGGATGTGGGGATATTTCCTCTTCAAATCCAGCACCGTCTGAGCCGCCAGGGTATCAAACCCCAAGGCACCCCCCGTCCCGAAGTATCGGTATCCCCGGAGGATGGTCTCCTCCACCGTCTCCCTCAAATTCCACGTCAAGCGTTCCCACTGCTGGGGCGGGATGGTGCGGTGTCCTGTAAAGCAGGCTGTTTTTTCTTTTTGCTCTATCATCTCTGTCCCCCCATTACCCCACATTATAGCATCTGTAAACCATTACTTCAACACAAATATAGGTTTTACACCAATATTTTCTTATAGTTGTGGGTTAAAATATGGTGAGGTGGTGAAGCAGATGACAGAAAAGGATTTTTCCCTTCGTCTTTCCAAATTGCGGGAAGAAAAGGGTGTTTCTGCCCGCGATATGAGTCTATCCATGGGGCAAAATCCCGGATATGTCAATAACATTGAGACAGGTAAATCCATGCCATCACTCTCTGGCATCTTTTATATCTGCGAATATTTGGGCATCACCCCCAAAGATTTGTTTGACCTGGACACCGAAAGCCCTTCCAAGGCAGCGGAATTGTACGCCGTGGCCAAGCGGTTACCAGATGAACAACTGGATCACCTCATTGCTCTGGCAAAGGGCTTGCAGAAATCATGAACGAAAACGGGTCCGTTGCAACATCGCACATTGCCCAACCACAGGGGCAAACAATCCCCCAACCAGTGCATACAGTTGTCATGGCAACTGGCTCCCTCCGGGATGGAGCTGTCAGCGAAGCTGACTGAGGGAGTGCTCGGGCGACTGGGTAGAACTTTGCAACTGGGCAAAGACCTGCTCCAACTCCCTCCGTCACCCCCTTGCGGGTGTGCCACCTCCCTCAAGGAGGGAGGCATTGAGTGCGGTGCTACCCTTTAGCGACTTTCTCTCATCCGAAAGCCCCTTTACAAATCCTCCTCCATGGGCTATAATGCCCCTGGGAATGAAGTTCTCCCACGGGAAACCGAAACCGCTGGATTCAGCTGATGACTTCTGTGATTCGATTTGGTCACAGGGGGCATTGGCTTTTTTTGTGGCCGCAAGGAGGAAACGATCATGTTAACATCCCTGGCACTCATTTTTCTGGTGGGTCTGGCCATGGCGGCGGTGGTGCAGCAGCTGAAACTGCCCCGCATCATCGGTATGCTCATCACCGGTATTGTCACCGGCCCCTATGTGCTGAACCTGCTGGACCCGTCCATCCTGTCCATCTCCGCCGACCTGCGGCAGATGGCCCTTATCATCATCCTGCTCAAAGCGGGGCTGTCCCTGGACCTCTCCGACCTGAAAAAAGTGGGCCGTCCGGCGGTGATGATGTCCTTCGTCCCTGCCAGCTTTGAAATTTTGGGCTATGTGCTGCTGGCCCCCCACCTGTTGGGAATCAACCTCATGGAGGCCGCCGTCATGGGGGCCGTGCTGGGGGCGGTGTCCCCGGCGGTGGTGGTGCCCCGGATGGTGCAGCTGATGGAAACCGGGTACGGCACCAACAAGGGCATCCCCCAGATGATTTTGGCGGGAGCCTCCTGTGACGACATCTTTGTCATCGTCCTCTTTACCACCTTTACCAGTATGGCCCAAGGCGGCAACCCTCAGCTGATGGATTTTGTCAACATCCCCATTTCCATCGTCCTGGGCGTGGCCCTGGGGGCGGTGGTGGGCTGGCTGTTGAGCCGCTTTTTTGAAACCGCCTACGCCCACCAGCACTGTGTGCGCAACAGCATGAAGGTCATCATCGTCCTGGGGCTGTCCTTCACCCTGATGGCGGTGGAGACCTGGCTGGAGGGTGTGGTGTCCGTGTCCGGACTGCTGGCGGTGGTGAGCATGGCCTGCATGCTGAAGCTCAAGAGCACCGCCTTCGTCTCCAAACGCCTATCTGAGAAGTTCGGCAAGCTGTGGATTGCCGCCGAGGTCATCCTCTTTGTGCTGGTGGGCGCGGCGGTGGACATCCGCTACACCTTAGAAGCCGGCGGAGCCGCCGTATTGATGATTGCCGCCGCCCTGGTGTTCCGGGCGGTGGGGGTGTGCCTGTGCGTGGCCAGAACCCGGCTCAACCGCAAAGAGCGGCTGTTCTGCGTCATCGCCTATCTCCCCAAAGCCACCGTGCAGGCCGCCATTGGCTCAGTGCCCCTGGCCATGGGGCTGTCCTGCGGCCCCATCGTGCTGTCGGTGGCGGTGCTGGGCATCCTCATTACCGCCCCCCTGGGTGCCATTGGCATGGATTTGACCTATCAAAAGCTGTTGAGTCGAGAAGAAAAACCGTGATAAAATGTCGCTGAAATAAAAAAGTGAGGTGCTCCCATGACCCCCATCGCCCATATCCATACCGAGTTTACCAGCAAATTTGGAGTGCCCCGCCAGGCGGGGCTGGTGAAAGACTTACAGGCCACCATCGTCTTTGCCCCGGAGTATCGAAATCCTGAGGCGCTGCGGGGGCTGGACGGCTTCTCCCACCTGTGGCTGATCTGGGAGTTTTCCCAGTGTGTGGGCAAGCCCTGGTCCCCCACGGTGCGCCCGCCACGGCTGGGCGGCAACACCCGCATGGGGGTCTTTGCCACCCGCTCCCCCTTCCGCCCCAACCCCATCGGGCTGTCCTGTGTGGAGCTGGTGGGGGTGGACGAGCACACCCCCCAGGGTCCGGTGCTCCATGTGGCGGGGGCAGATCTGATGGACGGCACCCCCATCTATGACATCAAGCCCTATATACCCTACGCCGACTGCCACCCCCAGGCGGTGGGCGGCTTTGCCCAGAACGCCCCGGACCCCGCCCTTCAAGTGGACATCCCGCCCCATCTGCTCTGTCTGGTCCCCGAGCACAAGCGGACCGCCCTTCTAGGCGTATTGGCCCAGGACCCCCGCCCCCCCTACCAGAAGGACAGCCAGCGGGTGTATGGCTTCGGCTTCGGGGGGCTGGAGGTGCGCTTTGTGGTGGCGGACGGTGTGGTCACCGTCACCGACATCCAGGTATAACCAGGCAGAAGGGAGAAACCCATATGGAGATCCTGCATACCACCCAAGCCCTCCACTTCCGTGATCTCATCCAATACCCGGACATCCGGGTGGAGGAGGGTGCCTTTGCCTTTGTCACGGGTCGCAGCGGAGCCGGGAAAAGCACCTATCTGCGGTTGCTCAACGGCTCTGTCCCCGCCGACCCAGGCTGCATCTACTACCACGGCTTACCCCTGGAGGAATACCAGATTCTCAACTACCGCCGCCAGGTTTTGCTGGTGCCCCAGGCGGTGTACCTCGCCCCAGGCACCATTCTGGACAATTTCTACTTCTACTACGACGCCCAGCATCAGCCCCGCCCGGAGGTGGAACGGGCCGAAGAATTTCTCCGCCTCTGCTGTCTGGATATTCCCGTCACCGCCTCTTGCGAACCCCTGTCCGGCGGGGAGCGTCAGCGGGTGTTTTTGGCCATTTTCCTCTCTCTGGCCACCCATGTGGTGCTGCTGGATGAACCCACCGCGGCCCTGGACGAGGCTACCGCCCACCAGGTGCTGGGCCATTTGAAGGCGTATTGCAAACAGCAGGGGCTGACCGCCCTATGTGTCTGTCACAGTCCCAAGCTGGTGGAGACCTACGCCGATCAAGTCATTGTCCTGGGGGGAGCGTCATGAAGGGAATCATTCAACTGGAGATTTGGCAGTTTCTCCTCATTTATCTGCTGCTTGTGGTGGTGCTGGTGGTGATGCGGGTGTGCCGGGTGGACAAGACCCGGCAGCTGGTGGTGGCCAGCATCAAGATGACGGTGCAGCTCATCCTGGCCGGGCTCATCCTCACCTACATCTTTGAACACCCCCACCCCCTGTTTGTGGTGGCCTACCTGGGGGCCATGACCGGGTTTACCATCCACCGGGTGCTGAGCAAAAACCGGGATTTGAACCCCCGGTTCCAGGTGGTCACCGCCCTGTCCATTGTGGTGGCGGGGGTTTTCACCCTGGTGTACTTTGTGGGGGCCGTGGTGGGAGAGAACCTGTTCAACCCCCAGTACGTCATCCCCATCGGGGGCATGATTATGGGCAACACCATGACGGGGGTGTCTCTGGCCCTGAAAACCTTCCGGGAGGCCCTGCAAGACCAGCGGAGCAAAATCGAGGCCCTGGTGTGTGTGGGGACCTCCGCCGAAGATATTCTGCTCCCCTTCATCAAACAGGCCCTGGAGACCGCCATGCTCCCCACCCTCAACTCCATGGTGGGGATGGGCATTGTCTCCCTGCCCGGGATGATGACCGGACAAATCCTGGCCGGCACCCTACCCATGACCTCCATTCTCTATCAAATCGCCATCATGATCGCCATTTGTACCGTGGTCACCTGCGCCTGCTTTGGGTCTTTGTACTTTGGCAGCAGGACCCTGTACGACCCGAAACAGCAGATTCTCCATCTATCATGACACCACACACGTCGCCCCCGCAGTTTCGTCTCATCCGACAGAACCGCGGGGGCGCTGTCGCGCTTGACATTCCCTTCTCCCACGAGTATGATGGAATTGTCCCATAGGAAAAATAAAACATTTCTGTCTCTCTGAACCGGATCATTGATACCCATACCGTTGAATCTGTGCCAGAATCCGTAAAATTGGTAAGAGTATACACGAAATGAGCCGTACCCCTTGGGACGCAACCCGGATGCACCCAGGTTCCCCCCCACCGAAACGGGGTGGACGCCGCTTCCGGTGCATCCGACCCAATCGAAACTGTGTGGAATGGGGAGAGCGTTGAAATGAAAAAAATCTGGGAATTTTTTGAAAACATAGACGAGATGGTCTATGTCTCCGACGCAGACACATATGAATTGGTGTATATGAACCGCCACCTGCGGGAGGCACTGGGCTGCACCGCCCCCTCCGATTATGTGGGGAAAAAGTGCCACCAGCTCCTCCAGGGGTTCCAAACCCCCTGTTCTTTCTGCACCAATTCCCAGCTCCGGCCCGGCCAGTTCCTCTCATGGTGCCACAAAAATCCCATCCTGGGCACTCGTTTTCTCATCAAAGACACCCTGATGCAGGTGGATGGGCGAAATTACCGCATGGAAATTGCCATCAACACCGATACCAAGATGGTCAACCAGTCCGACTCCAACTACGCCCGCAGCACCACCATCCTCAACCAGTGCATGCAGCAGATGTTTACCAGCCCCTTGGCCGAGGAATCCATCCAGCACATGCTGGCCTATCTGGGCACCGCCTTTTCCTGTGATCGCAGCTACATCTTTGAAATCTCCGACGACACCACCTGCAACACCTATGAGTGGTGTGCGGAACACGTCTCCCCTCAGCAGGCCCTGCTGCAAAATGTCCCCATCTCTGCCATTGACTGGTGGATGGACATGTTTGTCAAGGATGAGGTGACCGTCATCCCCGATTTGGAGGAAATCCGGGCCCAACACCCCGAGGCATACGCCATCCTCCAGCCCCAGGACATCCATTCCCTGGCCGCCGCCCCCATCAAACAGGAGGGGCAGGTGGTGGGGTTTTTAGGGGTGGACAACCCCGACGACCAGCTGCTCCCCATCCTGGCCCCCTTGCTCAACATCATCGGTTACTTCACCTCCACCCTGCTCAAGCGGCGGGATCTGGTCAACCGCCTCAACGAACTGAGTTACCACGATCAACTCACCGGCGCCCTCAACCGCCACGCCCTGTCTGAGCAGTACAGCGACCATTCTCTGACTTCGGCAGGCGCGGTCTACTGCGACATCACCGGCTTGAAAGCACTCAACGACACCAAGGGCCACGATGCAGGGGATGAGATGATCCGCCGCTGCTACAATCTGCTGCGGGACACCTGCGGCTCCGCTCCGGTGTACCGCACCGGCGGGGATGAGTTTGTGGTGCTCTTCCCCAACTGGGATAAACAGAAGTTTTATGACAGCGTCAAGCGCATTCAGCGCAAGGTGCAGGACTGCACCTGCCACCTGTCTCTGGGCCATGCCTGGTCGGAAGCCCAGCCCCTGGATTTGGAACAGCTGGTTGCCCAGGCCGATCAGGTCATGTATCAAGACAAGCGGGCCTATTACCAGGCCAACAGCGGGGTGCCTGGCATCGACCGGCGCAAGGCGCGGCCTCGGCCCCAAATGCCTGTGACCCCTGCGGCGTCCCCAGACCTGGAGCACCCGCCCACGCCCTTCCAAACATTTCTCTCCCAGGCCTTCTGCGATGTGGAATCCATGTTCCAGTCTGTGTCTCAGAACAATGACTCCAGCTATTTTTATGTGGGAGACATGCAGAAGGATCTGTACTACATCTCAGACAACTTTAAGGAGGACTTTGGCTTTTCCAGCAACATCGTTCAAAGTCTGCTCCACCACTGGTCCCGGCGCATCAGTTCCCCGGAATTTCAAGACCTGTTCTGGCAGGACATTACAGGCATGCTGCGGGAAAAGCGAACCCTCCATGATCTGCGCTATCAGGTACGCGATGTGCATGGAAACAACATCTGGATTCGGTGCTATGGCATTTTGAAGTGGAACGAGGACAAAACCAAACCGCTGTTTTTCTCCGGCCGAGTCACCCATCAGGACAAAAACTTTGTGGTGGACCCCATCACCAACTTCCCCCGGGAGCACGCCACCTTCCATCAGCTGGACGAACTGCAAAGCGCCGGGAAAAAGGCCCTTGTCATCGGCTTTAGCTTCAACGGCCTGACCGAGATCAACAACACCAAGGGCCGAACCTTCGGGGATCGGCTGCTTAAGCGGGTGGCGGACACGCTGACCCAAGAGCTATCCTGGAAAATGTCCTTTTACCGGCTGGAAGGTATGCGGTGCATGGCCATTGTCCACCCCGCTTGTCAAAAGGAGGGGCCGTCCTCCCTGGTGGAGCAAATTCGCTCCGTGGTGACCAAATGCTACTCTGACATGGACGTGTCGGTGCGCACCAGCTGCTCCTTTGGCGTGATGGAGTATCCCAACGGCAATATGACCCCGGGAGACTTGGCGGAAAACCTGATTTCTCTCATCCGTGTGGCCAAGCAAAACGCCAAAACTGACTACATGGATTACTCGGCCCCCAACCAGCAGCGCATCAAGCAGATGTCCAACATGGTGTTGCTGCTCAATCAAAACGTCATGAACAACATGGAGAATTTCCGCATTGTGGTGCATCCCATCGTCTCCGCCGGAAGCGGGGACATCATCGGCGGCGAGGTGCTGCTGCGCTGGACCTTTGAGGGGAAGGACGTGTCTCCCGCGGTGTTCATCCCCCTTCTGGAGCGGGAAAACCTCATTCAGCGGGTGGGCCGTTGGGTGTTCGAGCAAGCGGTGTGCACCTGCACCCGGCTCCATGCCCACAATCCCCTCCTCTATCTCACCTTCAACGTCAGTCTGCAGCAGCTCTCCGACCCGCTACTCATCCCCTTCATGCGGGAGACCCTGGCCAAATACCAGCTGCATGGGTCCAGCCTGGTGGCGGAACTCACCGAGAGCTGCCTGGACGAGCAGCCGGAGCGGCTCAACGCCTTCGTCCAGGCCTGCCAGGACATGGATCTCTACATTGCCCTGGACGACTTTGGCAGCGGCTACTCCTCCCTGCGCATGCTGCTGCAATATCCGTGCAGCATCATCAAGCTGGACCAGTCTCTGGTGCACGAAGTCTCGGAATCCGAGGCAAAAATGCACTTTATCAAAAGTATCGTCTATGCCTGCCACCAGTTTGGCAAGACCGTGTGCATGGAGGGTGTGGAGGATGCTGAGCAAAACGAGATCATTCTCAACACCGGCTGCGACTTGATCCAGGGCTACTATTACTACCGTCCCACAGAGGTCAGCCAGTTGTATCAGCTGGTCAGTCAAAACAGTCACACATAAGGCATACAAAAGGGGGGGTACCCATGGGGAAGACCATGTTGGAACACACGGAACCACTGGTGTACAAGACACTGGACAGGTTCTTCCACCATTACGTGCAGAAGCGAGACGTGGAGCGCGCGCTGGACCTGATCTCCGACCAGGTATACATCGTGGGCATCGGAGAGAACGAGGTGGCCATTGGAAAACAGGCCTTTCGCCAGCTGACCGAGACGAGAACCGCCTTGCTGCCCATTCCCGTCACCTACGCCATCCACAACTATGCGCAGGTGCAGCGCACGCCAGGTTGTTGGGACTGCTTTTGCCTCCTGGAACTCCATGTCGTGCCGCCCAGCGGCGTCCAAGTGATCTGCCGCATCCGCCTCACTGCCGGGCTGCACCGGGAAGGGGAACGGTATCTCATCGACGTGCTCCATGTCTCCCAGGCCAGCCAGCTTCCTGGGTGCAAAGAATGCCTCCCCCTGAAATTCATCTCCCAGGGCATGGACACTCTCAGCTCCAGCACCCGGCAGGAGCTGCTGGAACTCATTGGTCAGATTATGCCCGGCGGCATTTTGGGTTGGTATGCCAAGGAGGGGTTCCCCCTCTATGTGGCCAACGAGCAGCTGCTGCACATGGCCGGATATGACAGCTACCAGGACTTTGAGCAGGACATCCAGGGGTTGGTTCTCAACAGCATCCACCCCGATGACCGGGACTACATCCACAGCGAACTGATGGGCATTACCACTCCAGGCGACCAATATGAAGTGGAATACCGCATGAAACGTAAGGACGGCAGCTATTTCTGGGTCCATGACATTGGCCGGCTCATTACCGCCGACGATGGACAGCCGGCTATCATCAGCATCCTCACCGACATCTCCAACAAAATGAATGCCATGAGCAGCTTGGAACAGGCCGCAGCCACAGACCCCCTCACCGGCATCTACAACCGCAAGGCGGCAAAGAAACTCATTCTCCACTTGATGCAAACCACCTCCAGCTATCTGTTTCTCATGATGGATCTGGACAACTTCAAGCTGGTCAACGACATCTATGGACACAAACAGGGGGATCAGGTACTGTGTGGGATGGCTGACCTACTCACCAAATCCTTTCGCAAAACGGATGTGGTGTGCCGGTTAGGAGGGGATGAATTTGCGGTGTTTGTCCCCGATTGTGAGGAACTTTCGTCCATGCGGGATAAAATCCAAGCCCTCATCTCCTCCTATCAGGACATGATTCTCCAGCATTGGCCCGCCGCACACTCCTCCCTTTCCGTGGGAGGTGTGTGGGGCTGTGCGCCCCGGAGCTTTTCCGATCTCTACCAGTTCGCCGACGAGATGCTCTATCAGGTCAAAAAACACCAAAAAGGTCAGCTGAAAATCCGTACTTTGGACTGAGAACGTCGGGGGCCAACGGAAGCGGACGACTTGGCGGAATAACCTTTTCCCTGGCCCTTCCCCCTTGACAGCCCCCTTGTCCCACAGGTATGATGAATTCATCCTAGATACAAAAAAGGAGGATCTCTATGAGATACGAAATTACCGGCGGCGCATTCCCCGTGGTCATCTGCCATTTGGAGGACCGGGAGCGTATGATCACCGAGCGGGGTTCTATGGTGTGGATGAGCCCCAACATGGCCATGGAGACCTCTGGGGGCGGGCTGGGCAAGATGTTTTCCCGGGCCCTCTCGGGGGAGAGCATCTTCCAAAACATCTACACCGCCCAGGGCCAGGGCATGATCGCCTTTGGCTCCAGCTTTCCCGGCAAGATCATGCCCCTGAACATCGGCCCCGGCCAGGAAATGATTTTGCAGAAGAGCGCTTTCTTGGCCTCCGAGTCCACCGTAGAGTTGTCCGTCCACTTCAGCCGCAAGCTAGGGGCCGGCTTCTTCGGCGGCGAGGGCTTCATCATGCAGCGTCTGTCCGGGCGGGGCGTAGCCTTTGCAGAAATTGACGGTGAGCTGGTGGAGTACACCCTGGCCCCTGGCCAGCAGATCCTGGTGGACACCGGCAACGTGGCGGGCTTTGAGCCCACTGTCACCATGGACATCCAGCAGGTGCCCGGGCTGAAAAACAAATTCCTGGGCGGCGAGGGCCTGTTCAACACCCTTCTCACCGGCCCCGGCAAGATTTGGCTGCAAACCATGCCCATTTCCAACGTGGCTATGGCCATCAGCCCCTTCATTCCCTCCGGCAACGGCTGATTTCCCAATGAAAAAAACATCCACACGGGCAGCAGGCCCATGTGGATGTTTTTTCTTACTGTGCCAGCTCCTCCAGAGTCGGCATGGCGGGAATGGCGCCGCTGCGGGAACAGGTCACCGAGGCCGCCCGGTTGGCCAGCGTCAGAATGTCCTCCAATTCTGCCCACTCCAGACCGTCCAGCACCCCCTGGGGGCGGCGGCTGAGCCGGCTGAGCACGGCACCAAAGAAGGTATCTCCCGCCCCGTTGGTGTCCGCCACTTGGGTGGGCACCCCGGGGACGATGCCCGTGTGGCCCCGGAACCGGTAGAACACCCCCTGAGAGCCCAGGGTGATGAGTACCAGGGAAATGCCCTGGGCCTCCATGGCCTGGCTGCACACCTGGGGATCGCTGCTGCCGGAGAGCAGCTCCATCTCCTCATCGGAGATTTTCAAAATATCCACCTGGGACAGGGGACGGCGCATCCATGCCACCGCCTCCTCCTGGCTGCCCCACAGGGCCGCCCGGTAGTTGGGGTCGTAGCTGACGGTCACCCCCTGCTCCTTGGCCCGCTCCACGGCGTACAGCGTGGCGCTGCGGGCGGGGTCGGCGGTGAGACTCACCGAGCCAAAGTGCAGGATGCCCGCCTGGGCGATCAGACTCTCATCCACCTGCTCCGCAGTCAGCTGGGCATCCGCTCCCCGCATGAACTGGAAGGAACGCTCCCCCTGCCCGTTCACCGACACCACCGCCAGGGTGGTGGCCCCGGGAGCGGTGCGCAGGCCCTGGGTGTTCACTCCGTTTTCCTCCAGCACCTGGGCCAGGTAGGTTCCAAATCCGTCCTCTCCCACCATGCCCACAAAGGCGGTGTCCGCCCCCAGCCGGGCCGCCGCCACCGCCACATTGGCAGGCGCGCCCCCGGGATTGGCGGCATAGACCGGGATGTTCTGTGCATTGAACCCTGTCTGGGTCAAGTCAATGAGAATTTCGCCGATGGTAACGATGCGCATGGCACTCCCTCTTTTTCTTTTCATGTGGAATCGTTTTCATGTAAAAATTATACCACGTTTTCCCCTCTGGGGCAAGGGGCCAAGCACGAAAATCCAGGTTGTCATTGGCCATCCCATGGCAGGGACTTTGCCCCATTTCCCTTGCCTTTTCCCCTCCGTTCTGCTATTCTATATATTGCAAAAAGTAAGTCATTTATCCCCATTGGGTTACTATCATTGTTTTGGAGGGTTTGCTATGGCGTCCATTAAAAAACGATCCCTGGTGGATCAGGTCTATGAGCGGCTGCGCGACGACATCATCGCCCTGCGCCTGCCCTTGGGCAGCCGCGTCAACGTCAACGAGCTGCAAGACTCCCTGGGCGTGAGCTGCACCCCCATCCGGGAGGCCATCAACCGCTTGCAGCAAGAGGGCCTCATTGCCTACGAAAACAACGTGGGAGCCCGGGTCCTGACCCTGGAGGCCAAAGACGTGGAGGAGATCACCCAGTTGGCCACCACGCTGCACGGTGCCGCCGCCCGTTTGGCCATGGCAAATACCGACCATTCGGTGCTGGCTCGGCAGCTGCGGGAACGCATGGCCGAGTTTGAGTCCGCCCAGACTCCACAGCAACAGGCGACCGGCATCCACCACCTGGTGGAGGTCTTTTACGTCCACTGCGGCAACCGCCGTCTGGACAAGAGCATGCTGTCCATTCAGGGTCAGCAGCTGCTGCTGCGCAACCTGTATGCCAACCACGGGATGGACCGTGAGGCCAACTTGGCGGACTTCCAGGCCATGCTGGCCGGGGTGGAGAACAACCAGCCCGAGGAGGTTTGCAAGGCCCTGGAGTCCAACGCCCAACGGGTTGCCCAGGCGGTCTGTGAGGACCTGGAGTGAGCGCACCCGGACGGGGCTTTGACGGATGTGGTCAAAGCCCCGTCTTTTTGTGCTCTGCTCTTGACTTTTTCCCCTCTGGCCCATAAAATACATAGTTACGATACCTTTATTATTTGAAAAAGGAATGAGAGTTTTATGGCACAAGACAAAAGCAAACAGGTCAGCCAGATCACGGATATGGAGGCCGACTTTGCCCAGTGGTTCACCGACGTGTGCACCAAAGCGGAACTGATTGACTATTCTTCCATCAAAGGCATGTTCATCCTGCGCCCCTATGGCTACGCCATTTGGGAGAACTTCCAGAAGATTTTGGATGAGAAGTTCAAGGAGACCGGCCACGAGAATGTATATCTGCCCATGCTCATCCCCGAGTCCCTGCTGCAAAAGGAGAAGGACCATGTGGAGGGCTTCGCCCCCGAGTGCGCCTGGGTCACCGTAGGCGGCAGCGAGGAGCTGGAAGAGCGGTACTGCATCCGCCCCACCTCTGAGACCCTCTTCTGCGAGCACTACTCCCACATCATTCACTCCCACCGGGACCTGCCCAAGCTGTACAACCAGTGGTGCTCCGTGCTGCGCTGGGAAAAGACCAGCCGTCCCTTCCTGCGCCACCGGGAATTTCTGTGGCAGGAGGGCCACACCATGCACGCCACCGCCGAGGAGGCCATGGAAGAGACCGAGCGCATGTTCAACATCTACGCCGACTTCTGCGAAAACTACCTGGCCATGCCGGTGGTGAAGGGCCGCAAGACCGACAAGGAGAAATTCTCCGGGGCCGAGGCCACCTACACCGTGGAGTGCATGATGCACGACAAGAAGGCCCTCCAGGCCGGCACCTCCCACTACTTTGGGGACGGCTTCGCCCGGGCCTTTGGGGTGAGCTTTGCCGGCAAGGACAACCAGCTGCACACCCCCTTTGAGACCTCCTGGGGCGTGTCCACCCGTCTCATCGGCGGCGTCATCATGACCCACGGCGACAACAACGGTCTGGTGCTGCCCCCCCGCATTGCCCCCACCCAGGTCATCGTCATCCCCGTGGCCCAGCACAAGGAGGGCGTGGTGGAGGCCAACCAGGCTGTGTGCGACCGGCTGAAGGCCGCCGGTATCCGGGTGAAGATGGACGCCTCGGAGCAGTCTCCCGGCTGGAAGTTCGCCCAGTACGAGATGAAGGGCGTGCCCCTGCGCCTGGAGCTGGGCCCCAAGGACATGGAGAAGAACCAGTGTGTGCTGGTGCGCCGGGACAGCGGCGAAAAGACCTTCGTCTCCCTGGACCACATCGAGGAGACGGTGAAAAACCTGCTGGAGGAAATTCAGCAGAGCCTCTTCCTCCGGGCCAAGCGCAACCTGGACGAGAATACCTATCCCTGCTCCACCCTGGAGGAGGTCAAGGAGAAGATGGCCACCCAGGGCGGCTTTGCCAAGACCATGTGGTGCGGCGACGAGGCGTGCGAGCTGAAGATGAAGGAAGTGGCGGGCGTGTCCTCCCGCTGCATCCCTCTGGAGCAGGAGCACCTGGGCGATGTGTGCCCCGTGTGCGGCAAGCCCGCCAAGCACATGGTGTACTGGGGCGTGGCCTACTAATCCCACATACCCATAGACACAGGCGCGTCATGTCCCGCGGCATGATGCGCCTGTTCGCATGTCAAAAAAATGCAAGCATTTTTTCGACATGCGAACAGGCAGGAAAACTCTGGCGAGGGCTTTCGTCAATGCGAAGTAGTCAAAATTTCTTGCATATGAAAGGAGGTTCCTGATTTCTATGCCTGTTGGACCCTTTCTCATCTTCATTTTTGCTCTGTCTATCCTCTCCTACGTCTCCAACCACATCCTCTACCGCTACCTGTACATGACCGCCGGGGTCACGTTTGAGGATGTCAGAACCTATCTGTGGAGTACGGCGGAGGGCAATCGCTATGGTCACCGCAGCCGCCAACGGCGGCTCTGGCCCTGGTTGGAGGTACGCTCCGGCCACTCCAACGAGTTTTACACCATGTCCCGGTATTGCAATCTCTGTAACCTGCCCGCCGTCCTCTACACCTTGGCAGGGGTGGCGATGATCGTTGTCCGCCTCAGCGATTATATCTGGGTACTGGGCGGGGCCATGATCGCTCTGTGGGCAATCCTCACCCTGCTGGGGGTGATGTACGGCAAGCGCATCCAGGGGGAGACCGCCGACTACTTCGACAGCTCCCGCTACAAGCCCTACCAGCCCGAGACGGACCACTCCAGCGGGCCGTACGACCAACCCCCGCCCCCCGGGCCCTTCGCCGCCGGCGACCCGGAGGAGGTGGAACGCCGCCGCTTCCGCCGGGGTTACGCCCGGAACATCCTGGTGGTGATTGTGGTGCTGGTGTTCCTGGCCTTCCCCATCCTGTCCCGCAAGCTGGCCCTGCCCACCGTCTCCACCCCGCCGAAGGCATCCACCGCCGTTTCCTCGCAACGGCCCACCTCCGCCGGAACCTCTGAGGCTCAGACCATGTATGACCGCCTGGAGCAGGAGGGCTTCCGCCCCCTTAACGCCTTGGGGCAGTTGTCCGACACCTACCCCGGCATCTCCCTCTCCGACGGTATTTTGGTGGACGAGGAGGGAATGCACCTGGAGTATCTGGTGCTGACGGAGGAGAGCCAGGCCCAGAGCCTGGCCCAGGGGCTGAAAAACCAGCTTGCCGACCTGGTCGCCGCCCAAAATCCTCAGACCACGGCGGAATTCGAGGACGGCTACACCCTCTACGCCCAGGAAACCGAAGGGGGCTACGGGGTGGTGGTGCAGGACGGTGCCACCATCCTCTACGCCTACTGCCCCCAGTATGATACCACTTGGATGAAGTGGTTCTTGCATGACCTGGGCTATCTGAGCAGCTTTTAACGGGAGGGCAGCCCTATGGACCTCTCCCTGTTTATCATCAACACCATTATCTGCGCCATGTTCTGGCTGGTGGGCCGGTTCTGCTGCGCCTGGCTGGGTCGGCTGTCTGAGGCCTCCGCCGGGCAGACCCTGCGGGATGTGGAGCAGCACGCCAGCCAGTCCCCCCAGGAAAAGATCTTCCCCTGGCTCATGCGCATCTCCCCACGCCCAAAGCGCACCGCCCTGTTTCACTACCTGTTCCGCTTTCTCACCACCCTGCCCCTATTGGGCATGGTCTTTGGTATTACACTCCCCTTCGTCCCGGCCTGGGAGGTATACGCACGGTACTTCCTCAACACCATGTTTGTGCTCTACGGTGTCGTCTTCCTGCTGGGGCTGCTTCTCTTCGACCCCCTGCACTACCGCTGGACGGGGAAATACCGCTGAAAGCGTCCCGTTCGTCCCATATCGAGGTGTGTTTTTATGAATATTGTCCCCTATGCATTGCTCTACTTTGTGGCAATGATGGTGGCGAGCATCGCCAGCGTATCCTTCACCCGCTACCTGTACCGGGCCGCTGGTGTCACCCCCGCCCAGGCACGCCGTGCCCATTTCCCCGGCGCCCGGAGAGAACTGTATGACTGGCTGGCGGAACGGGCGGGCTACTCCCGGCAATTTCGCACCATGAGCTGGCTGTCCCAGGGGATGGTGATTCCCCTCTTCGTGTTCCCGCTGGGGGCCATTCTGCTGCGTATGCTCCACCTGGAGACATACATCTGGATCGTGGCTGTGGCGGCAGGTGTGTTGACCCTGGTCCTGGGTGTGGCGGCCTGGCGGTACGGCAGGCGCATTGAGGTGGAGACGGAGGAATATTTTTACGGCATAGGCCCCCACCCCTACATCGAGCAGGCCAAACAGGAGGGTGCAAAGCCAAGAAAGTCTTGCTCCTCCACCCACGCCCCCCGGCTGGGCGGCAACGAAAGCTCTCTCTCCCACTCCCTCGCCCCTCTGTTTCCCATTCTCATCATCGTCCTGTTTACCTTGGCCATCATGTTCATCCAAGTAAACGGCTCATAAACGATCCCAGGTCTCCAAAGAAAAGCAAACACCAGCGGCCCTCCATCTGGAAGGCCGCTGGTGTTTTATCTTTGTACTTCCTACCAAGGCTTGGGTCATTCCTCTGAGACCATTCCTTGCATCAAAGAGGGGGTCTCAACCCAGGGTATCCGGGGAAAAGGCGGCGGAGGGCAGCACATCACTCAAGCCCACCAGCACCGGGTCCAGCCCGTTGTCCCCCCACTGGGGAGGTGGACTTTCCAGGCGGCGGGTGGGCAGTCCCTCCCGCAGCGGAATCATGGCCACCATATTCACGCCTCGGCCCGGCTGGCTGTCTGCCATGAGCAGGCCGCCGTGAAGCTGGGCAATCTGCTGGGCCAAGGCCACACCCATTCCCTGATCCTCTTGGGGAGGCTGCTGAAACAGGGTGGAGAGCTGCTGGGCATCCAGCCCCGGCCCCTGATCGGAGACGGTAATGCGCACGGATTGGCCCCCCGCCTGCACCGACAGCTTCACGGGGCTGCCCGTCTTGGCGGCGTTGGACACCAATTCCAGCACCAGCTGCTCCAGCAAGGCCCCATCTGCCACGCCAAACAGCCCCGGGGCAACCTCCCAAGTCAAAGACACCCCTGCCCCTGCCAGCACACTCTCCAGACGACGGCCCAACTCCTGCCCCCAGTGGGAAATGTCCAGCGGAGCCACCTGTAGCCGCACCTCATCCTCATCGGTGAGCCGCCGGGCCAGCTCCATCCGCCCCACCAGGCGCAGCATCCGGCACACGCTTTGGTTGATGGTACTCAGATACGCCTTTCCCTTTTCATCGGTGGCATACCGCTCTAACAGCTGACTGGCGGCGGTCATCTGGGCCAGCTGCACCCGCAGTTGCGCCATGTGTGCCCCCGTGGTGCTGTCCAACATCCATCGTTCCAATCCACACGCCTCCCTTGCCCATTATCCTATGCAACCAGCCCCATTTTCTCTCTGGAAAAATCAGGGCCTTTCTTTCACGCCCCATTATACCAGATTTCGACCTCGGCAACAAGCACCCTGGATAAATTTTCCTGTAAATACCAAATCCGTGACGGAAGGCCGTCACGGATTGGAAAAGTTGTCATTCAGCGTCCAGTTGGGCCGCCACCTGGGCCATGGGATTGGGGGAATACCCCTCCACCGTGCCCTCGTCCATGGCACTGGCCAGCGCGGAGTCCAAGGGCAGCTTGGCCAGCACGGGCAGGGACAGCTGGGCACCCAGGGCGTCAATGGTGCTGGGGCCAAAGATGGGGTGCTCCCCACCGCAGTCGGGACAGCGGAAGAAGCTGTAGTTCTCCACCAGACCCAGCACCGGCACCTTCATCATCTCCGCCATGCGCACGGCCTTGGTGACGATCATGCCCACCAGGGTCTGAGGGGCGGTGACCACAATCACCCCGTCCACAGGCAGGGACTGGAACACGGTCAGGGGCACGTCGCCGGTTCCGGGGGGCATGTCCACAAACAGGTAATCCAGCTCGCCCCACACCACGTCGGTCCAGAACTGCTCCACCGCTCCGGCGATGACGGGGCCGCGCCAGATGACGGGGTCGGTCTCGTTGTCGGTGAGCAGGTTCAGGCTCATCATCTTGATGCCGCCGGCGGTCTCCACCGGCAGAATGCCGTCGTCAGTGCCCATGGCGTGGGTGTGAATGCCAAAGGCACGGGGGATGGAGGGGCCGGTAATATCCGCATCCAAAATGCCCACCTTCTTGCCCCGGGCGGCCATGGCCGCAGCCAGAGAACAGGTGACGGTGGACTTGCCCACGCCGCCCTTGCCGCTGACCACCGCAATCACCTTTTTGATGTGGGAGTGGGCGTTGCAGGGTTTCCGGAAGTCGTGGGGCTGTTGACGCTCCCCGCAGCTGGCACCGCAGCTGGAGCAATCATGGGTACATTCACTCATGGAAACATCTCCTTATCAAGTCTGCCCATAGGGCAGGCTTTTTCCTTATATTCAAATTTGCCCGGTTATTTTATCACAGTTTGTTCCAGGTTACAACAGGGGGGACGCTCCGCTGGGGTGTATTTTTGTCCGGGCAAAAATACACGAAAACCCCGCCTAGGGCTTTCCCCCCTAGGTACCCCCCTTGGGGTACTTTGGCTGGGCGTGCGTCAAGCTGCTTTTCGGCCCGTCACCCTTGCTGTGTCCCTGTTTGTGCCACCATACCAGACCACCCTGGGCAACTGGCCCTATGGCGGGGCGGTTCCATCCTCCGGGCCTACTCTGGAAAAGCGGCGTTCCCGCCGCCGGAAGCCAGACCACCGGCAACTGGGAACAGCTGCACACCAGGATAAGGCCCTGGCGGTAGGAGTACCCTCTGGCACCAAGAGTATGCACCACCCATAGAATTGCCAAGCCATCTATGTGACCCCACCAGGTCAAGGGCCGACGATAGAGGGACGCAGGAGCAGCCAGTACCGCGGGGTGGATTCCACAAGGCGGGGGAAGGCCCCGCCTTTGGCGATTCTTTCCCCCATTTCTCATCGGGGAGAAATGGGGCCCAGCGGAGCGTCCCCACCCTAGCCCGAAGGCTGGAAAGAGAAACCGGAGAAGATCAGGCTCTCTCAGCCGATAAACTCGTGGAGCAGCGAGTCTTTGGGCACCAGTCCCGGCTCGATGGTCTCAAAGGAGTCGAAGGCCCGCACCAGCTCCAACCGCTCGTGGCGGCGTTGGTTCTCCTGGGGCACCGCCGCCATAAGGGGGCGGGCATAGCAGGCCATCACCGACACCTCATAGGGCAGAGCGGAGTCGAAGAGCATGTGGGCGGTGTGCTTGTAGGGGGAGATGTACAGCTTTTCTCCCCGGCGCACGTTGGCCCACATGTCCAGGGTTCCCACAATGTCGGTGCCACGGAAGTTGAAATCCCGCACCGCCCGCCGGGTTAGACGAATCCAGGTGGCCTTGAAGCGCACCACGTCCTCCTCCATGATGTTGCTGCGGGCGGAGATGTACAGCCGGGTGGCGTTGGGGTGTCCGGCGGTGAGCTGGGGGTTCAGGGCGTGGATGCCCTCGAAAATGGCCACCTCATTTTTCCCCAGCTTCAACCGCATCCCCTTGCTGTCGTTGCGCATCTGGCGGGCGAACTCAAAGTGGGGCACCAGAATTTCCTCCCCCCGGGTGAGCTGGGCGAAGTGCTGGCTGAGCAGCTGCAAGTCCATCATCTGAGGAGACTCGTAATCAATATCCCCCTCCGGGGTTCGGGGGGCCGTCTTGGGGTCCTGGCGCACAAAGTAGTCATCCATGGAAATGGCATAGCTGCCCACCCCCCGCCGCTCCAATTCCGCCCGGATTTTGTGGGCTGTGGTGGTCTTTCCCGACCCGGCGGGGCCGGAGAGCAGCACCACCGGGCTCTTCTTCATGTTCTCACAGATCAGATCCGCCGCTTGATTCACTTTGTTCTGGTATTCATGGTCACATTCTTCCATAAACCCCACTTTGTCCTGCCGCACGGCTCGATTGATTTCCTCTAATTGATAGGCCATGGTTGTTCCTCCTATGCCCGTTTGAATTGCTTTTCCAGTTCCCCCCGGGTCAGTTCAATGGCCACCGGACGGCCATGGGGGCAATATTTCACCGCCCCCGACATCACCAGCTGCGCCACCCGCTCCAACTCTTGGGGGTCGTTGCGCTGTCCCCCCTTGATGGCGGCTTTGCAGGCCATGGTGTGCATCACCTCATCCCGGGCCGCCGTGGGGTCCGCCCAGCCGGTGAGCCGCAACTTGCGGGCCAGCTCCAGCAAGGTCTGCTCCACGTCCCCCGTGTCCAGGTAGTCGGGCACTGCCCGCACCGCAATGCTCGCCCCGCCGAACTCCTCCAACTGGAAGCCGAAGCCCTCCAGTATCTCCTGGCCGTCCAGCAGCACTTGCCGCTCCTCCGGGCCTGGGGTGAGGGTGATGGGGGTGAGCAGTTCCTGTACCATGGGCTGGTAGTCCTGGGCCTTGAGCCGGTCAAAATTCACCCGCTCGTGGGCCGCATGCTTGTCAATGAGGATCACCTTGTCCCCCTGCTCCACCATGACATAGGTGTGGAACAGCTCCCCCCGCACCACCCAGGGCTCTGGGGCTTGTTCCAGCTCCTGTTCCGCCGCGGCCTCCTCCACCGGTGTTGGGATGGGCTTCTTCTCCACGGGGGCAGAGACAGACTTCTCCTGTACCGGGGGCGATTCCTCCACGGGGGCGGAGATGTTCTCCGCCTGTACCGCAGGGACAATCTTCTCCACCGGCTTGGGCGGCTCCTGGGCCGCTGGCTTGGGGGGCACGGCACGCGCCACCGGCGTTTTCTCCCCTGCCGAGGTTGCGGCAACCACCGGTTCCAGGGGCGTCACCCGGCGGAAGGGACTGGGCTGGGACTTGGGGGCCGCTGCCACCGGCGGCGGGGCCACCGGCTTGGGCGTGGTCACGGCGGTGACGTCGTCCATGGACAGGCTGGTCTGGTGGGGGGGCACGGTGTCCTGGCGGGGCAGGACGGATTTCACCACCGCCTGGGGGCGGCTCTTGTCCCCATTGAGGCAGGCCAGCACCCCGTGGTACACGGTGGCAAACACCTGCTGTTCGTTTTGAAACTTGACCTCTGTTTTGGTGGGGTGGACGTTCACATCCACGCTGTTGGGCCGCAGGGTGAGGTGGAGCACACACCCGGGGAACTTGCCCACCATATTCTGGTTGCGGTAGGCCTCCTCCAACGCTGCCATCATCACCCGGCTTTTGATGTACCGCCCGTTGACAAAAAAGTGCTGATAGCTGCGGCTGCCCCGGCAGCAGGTGGGCAGGGAGACAAATCCGGAAATCTCCATGCCCTCTCCAGAACCCTTGACAGGCACAAAGCCCAGGGCCAAATCCCGGCCCAGCACGGCGTAAATGGCACTTTTCAGCTGTCCGTCTCCGGGGGTGAGCAGTTCCTGCTTGCCATCCCGGATGAACTTCACCGACAGTTCCGGGTGGGACAGGGCCAGCCGCTGCACCACAGCGAACACCGCCGCACCCTCGGCGGAGTCTTTCTTCATGAATTTCAGCCGGGCGGGGGTGTTGTAGAACAAATCCCGCACCAGCATGGTGGTACCCTTGGGGCATCCCGCCTCCTCCTGTTCCACCAGCTGTCCCCCTTCCAGAGACAAGGCGGTGCCCAGCCCCTGGCCCTGGTTGGTGAGCAATTCCACCCGGGACACCGCCGCAATGGCGGCCAGGGCCTCCCCCCGGAAGCCCAGGGTGCCGATGGCCTCCAGGTCATACTCCGAGGAGATCTTGGAGGTGGCGTGGCGGAGAAAGGCGGTCTGGCACTGGTCGGGGGCGATGCCGCAGCCGTCGTCGGTGACGCGGATGAGGGCCATGCCCCCGTGGGCGATCTCCACAGTGACGGCGCCCGCTCCGGCGTCAATGGCGTTTTCCATCAGCTCTTTCACCACCGAGGCGGGCCGCTCCACCACCTCACCGGCGGCAATGAGGTCGGCCACATGGGGGTCAAGTTGTCGAATGGTGGGCATACGCTCCCCTCCTTACAGCTCCAGCAGGATGGTGACCGGGCCGTCATTTTGGGAGAACACCTGCATGTCCGCCCCAAATTCCC
>CALXDO010000033.1 GCA_944387075.1 uncultured Oscillospiraceae bacterium
CCCTTCAACGACCTCACCGTGTCCACAGGCCAGGGCACCATTGCCTATGAGATTTTCAAGGATTTGCCGGACGTGGATGTCATTCTAGTGCCCATCGGCGGCGGCGGCTTGGCCGCTGGCGTGGCGACGCTGGCCAAGCTGCTCAACCCCTCGGTGAAGGTCATCGGGGTGGAGCCGGTGGGGGCTGCGTCCATGAAGGCCAGCGTGGAGGCCGGCCATGTGGTGACCCTTCCCACCGTGAATACCATCGCCGATGGTGTGGCGGTAAAGACACCTGGTGATCTGGTCTTCCCCTACATCCAGGAAAATGTGGATGAAATTCTCACCATTGGGGACGGGGAACTGGTGGACGCATTCCTGGATATGATGGAAAAACATAAGATGGTGGTGGAAAACGCAGGCCTGCTCACCATTGCCGCCCTGCGTCACCTGGACTGCCAGGGCAAAAATGTGGTGTCGGTGTTGTCTGGAGGAAATATGGACGTCATCACCATTTCCTCTCTGGTGCAGCATGGGCTCATCAACCGGGGACGTATCTTCACTTTCTCGGTGCAGCTGCCCGACCGTCCCGGCGAGCTGCTGCGGGTGGCCGAGCTGGTGGCCCGGGCCAACGGAAACATCATCAAGTTGGATCACAACCAGTTTGTCAACATCAACCGTCAGGCTGGAGTGGAGTTGAAGGTGACCTTGGAGGCCTTCGGACACCAGCACAAGGAGGAAATTTTGGCCTCCCTGTGCCATGCAGGCTACCAGGTCAGTGAAGTGGCCACCTCCTGCGTGTACGAATAACATCCAATTGCCGTCCGGCAAAGGGGTTCCCTTTGCCGGACGGCTATGCCAATGCGGCGCACCGTCCACCCCGACAGGGGGGAGTGGGAGGTGGGGGAGACCACCTGCCGGTGAACGGTGCCGTCCGCTTGTGGTATCCTATGTGGGGGAGCCCCAAGCGGTGTACCCACATCCCCGGAGCGGGACGAAAAAAGAACGAAAGAACAAGGGAAAAGGAGGAAAAGCGCATGGTAAAGATTGCGCCATCCATTTTATCCGCAGATTTTTGTAATCTGGAGCGGGATATTCAGCGCATCCACACCGCCGACTGGGTGCACGTGGATGTGATGGACGGGGCTTTTGTGCCCAACATCACCATTGGCATCCCGGTGCTCCAGTCCATTCGCAGCCACACGGATATGTTTCTGGATGTTCACCTGATGGTGGATAAGCCCGTTCGGTATGTGGAAGAGTTCTGTAAGGCGGGGGCAGACCTGGTGAGCATTCACCTGGAGGCGGATCATCCCACCCGCATCCAGCAGGCTCTGGACATCATCCAGGCCCAGGGCGTGAAAAAGGCGGTGGCTTTGCGGCCCATCACTTCGCCGGAGGCCATTCTGCCTTACATCCACCAGCTGGATATGGTGCTGGTGATGACGGTGGAGCCGGGATTTGGCGGGCAGGCTTTCATGGAGTCTCAGCTCAAGACCATCGCCCGGGTGCGGGAAATCATTGACCAGTACAATCCCCAGTGCGACCTGGAGGTGGACGGCGGTATCAATGCCAACACGGCCCGGCAGGTGGTGGAGGCGGGAGCCAACGTACTGGTGGCGGGCTCTGCGGTGTACGGAGCCGCGGACATTCCTGCGGCTATTGCATCGCTGCGGGCGCCAAAGTAAACGACGGAGGGCAAGACATGGATTATTTTCCCCCGGCATTGGAAAATTTAGTGGAACAATTTGCAAAGCTTCCCGGTGTGGGGCGCAAGAGTGCCCAGCGGCTGGCGTTCTATGTGCTGGGTCAGCCGGAGGAGGAGGCCAAGGCCTTTGCTGATGCCATTCTCCAGGCCAAAGGAAGCATCGGCTACTGCCCCAAGTGCCAGAACCTCACCCAAGGGGAGGGGCTGTGCGCCCTGTGCAGCTCCAGCCGCCGGGATCAGCACACGGTGTGCGTGGTGGCAGACCCCAAGGATGTCATTGCCCTGGAGCGGGCGCGGGAGTACCAGGGGGTGTACCATGTGCTCCACGGGGTCATCTCCCCCATGAACCATGTGGGTCCGGATGATCTGCGCATTGCCCAGCTGGTGGAGCGGGTGGCTTCCGGGGAAGTGGAAGAAGTCATCATGGCCACCAACCCGGACACGGAAGGAGAGGCCACGGCCATGTACCTTTCCCGGCTGCTCAAGCCCTTCGGGGTGAAGGTGAGCCGTCTGGCCTACGGCATCCCTGTGGGCAGCCACCTGGAGTTTGCCGACGATGCCACCTTGATGCGGGCCATGGAGGGCCGGCGAGAGATGTAAAAAAGACCGTTGCAGAGTCGCTGCAACGGTCTTTTTTGTGCCTGGATTACGGATGGTCTGCTTGATCTGCCGGCTCTTTTGTCTGATCGGCCTGATCGGCTTTCTCTGCCCCTGAGGAATCTTCCTGGGAAGCGGGGCCCTCATAGGAGATGCTCTCATCCACAAACTCCCAGTCGGCGTCCTCAAAATCGGTGTGGCAGGCCTGATCTACTTCCTCATCGGTGAGATTTCCAGAGGTTTTCAGATCAGCGATGCGCTGTTCGTTAACCTGAATCTGGGCCTTGGAGCGGGTGATGCGGTCACACAGATCCGAGTAGGCGGCCTCGGGCGCGGAGCCCCGTTCCGCGTAGTACAGCCGGCCCAAATCCATGTAGGCGCGGCGGATGGCGTCCTGCTCTCTCAGGTTGAGTACTTTAAGTTTGCTGATTTCGGCCAACTCCTTGGCCTTGGCCACCCCAGTATCGGTGAGTTCCATGGCCTTGGCCATGCCAGACTGCGCCAAGTCCAGGGCGCGCTCTTTCAGATCGTCAAAATCAATGTTGATATTCATAACACTGCCTCCTTACAAGGGAATGGGTTTCGTGGTTCCTTTGAGGCTATTTTATGCGCAATGGGGAAAAAAAGCAAGGCCTTTTGTGGAATACTTTTAAGTTTGATCGTCCACCACATCTTGCACGAGAAAACGGGGACGACCCTTAGCCTCCAGGTACAGTTTGCCCACATATTCTCCGATCACACCTAAGGAGAGCAAAATAAGCCCGCCCATCATCCACAGCGAGCAAGACAGACTGGCCCAGCCGGTGACAGTATGGCCGCCCACCCAGCGGATGATGTTGTAGAGAATCATAAACAGGGAGATCACGAAGATACAAAAACCCAGACCGGTGATGAGGCGCAGCGGCTTCACGGACAGAGAGGTAATGCCCTCCATGGCAAAGGAAAGCATTTTTTTCAGGGGGTATTTGCTCTCTCCGGCAAATCGCTCCCCCCGCTCATAGGTGACCACATCGGTGCGGTAGCCGATCATGGGGACAATGCCCCGCAAAAACAGATTGACCTCGTGGAACTGGGCCAGTCCCTCCAGGGCACGACGGGACATCAAGCGGAAATCGGCGTGGTTGAACACTGTTTCCGCCCCTAGAGCGTTCATCAACCGGTAGAAGCCTTCGGCGGTGGTGCGCTTGAAGAAGGTATCCCGCTGGCGGTTGGAGCGTACGCCGTAGACGATGTCCACCCCTTCCAGATACTTGTCCACCATCTCATCCAAAGCGTTAATGTCGTCCTGCAAATCCGCATCCATGGAGATGACCATGTGAGCCTGGTCTTTGGCGTACATCAGGCCCGCCAGCAGGGCGTTTTGATGCCCCCGGTTGCGGCTGAGGTTGAGGCCCGAAAAGAGATGGTTGCCCACATGCAGTCGTTGGATGATGGCCCAGGTGTCATCCTTGGAGCCATCATTGACAAAGAGAATGCGGCTTTTCCGGCTGATGCGGCCTTGATTCATCAGCTGTTGCAGTTTGTCCCGGAGCCGCCGGGCAGTTTCGGGGAGTACCTCTTGCTCATTGTAGCAGGGGACCACCACATAGAGAATGTTTTGCATCGGAAGGCACGACCTTTCCTTGGGATAGAACGATAGGGCAAAGCTGCCAGGGAAAACCGGCAGCTTGTTGAGAAAGCCTTGTAGCCCTCATTATAGTCTATCCCACGGTGGTTGGCAAGGTCTCTTCGGTGAGCCATTCCCGGAGGTGGACAATGGCCCGGCGTTCGATGCGGGAAATTTGCACCTGACTGACTCCAATCACCCGGGCAGTGCGGTCCTGTGTGAAATTTTTATAAAAGCGCAGGAAGATCACCTGACGTTCCCGATCAGGCAGAGCGTCGATGGCTTGGCGCAGGGCCAAACGCTCCACCACCTCGTCCTCCATGCCGTCGCAGCCTAGAATGGACTCCAAAGTAAAGCCATTCTCTCCTGCCTGGCCTTGTAGGGAGGCTACAGATAGGGTGGCCGTATCGGCAGCGGCGATTTCTTCCGGTTCCAGACCTGTGGCCTGAGCCAGTTCTCCCACCGTTGGCTCACGGCCCAGGCGATGATACAGGTCTTGGCGGCACTGGCGCAGGGTCATAGCCCGCTCCTTAATGCCTCGGCTGACCTTTACCGAGCCGTCATCCCGGAGAAAGCGGCGGATCTCCCCGGCGATTTTGGGGACTGCATAGGTGGAGAACTGGGTGCCGTAGTTGGTATCAAAGCCACGCACGGCCTTGAGAAAGCCCAGGCAGCCTAGCTGGTACAAATCCTCTGGGTCCACGCCGCGGCCATAATAACGCCGGACAACCGACCAGATGAGGCCGCTGTTTTCCAAAAGAAGCCGCTCACAGGCGTTGTTGTCCCCGTCCCGGGCAGCGTCCAGCAGAGAGAGGGTCTCCAGCGTGTTCATTGTCCCCCACCCGCCCGCAGCGCAATGCGGCGGCGCATGGTGACCGTGGTGCCCTTGCCCACCACAGAGCGGACCTTCAAGGTGTCCATGAAGCTCTCCATGATGGTAAAGCCCATGCCGGAACGCTCCTCATTTCCTGTGGTGAACAGCGGGGTGCGGGCCTGCTCCACGTCTGGAATGCCCACGCCGTTGTCCTTGATCTGGATTTCCAGCTGATGGTCCTCCAGCAGCCGCAGCCGCATGGTGATCTTGCCCAGGGTGTCCGGGTAGGCGTGGACAATGGCGTTGGTCACCGCTTCGGATACCGCCGTTTTGATGTCCGCCACCTCGTCCAGGGTGGGGTCCAGGCGAGTGGCAAAGCAGGCCGCCACCGCACGGGCAAAGCCCTCGTTGGCGGAGCGGGAGGTAAAGACGATGGTGGTTTGATCCAGGGATTTCACTATGTAGCCCTCCTTATGCCAATGTGATGATTCGGCCAATGCCGGCGGCTTCCAGAACCCGGCGGGGCTGGGATGGAATGCCCACCACCCGCAGCTTGCCGCCCAGTTGATCCATCTGACGCAGGGAGCGCAGCAGTACGGCGATGCCGGAACTATCCATGAAGGTGACGCTGGACAAATCCAGCACTAGATTCATGGGCAGGGTGGAAGAGATGGTTTGGTCGATGTTTTCCATGATGGTGCGGGCACTGTGGTGGTCTACCTCTCCGCGCAGGGAGATGACGGTGGCCCCATTTTGTTTGTCAATGGTAATGGGCATGGCTTGTCCTCCTGAACTGTGATTGGTTTTATTATATCCATGGTTTGGGAGGAATCCTGTTGAAGTGTGCCAAAAAGCAAAAAATTCCCTGTGTGTGCAGGGAATTGCACACACAGGGAAAACATGAGATTTAGTTCATGGCACGCAGCTGCTCTTCGATCTTCTCGATGAGCACCTTCAGCTTTTCAGCGCGGTCCTTCTCGGCGGCCACCACATGCTCGGGGGCCTTATTCAAAAAGCCGGGGTTGGACAGTTTGCCTTCCAGGCCCTTCAGCTCGCCCTGCTTTTTGCCCAGGTCCTTTTCCAGACGAGCCTTCTCCTTGGCCACATCCACCAGCTCGGCCAGAGGCATATACAGCTTGGCCAGGTGGGTGATGTCACACACCATGCCGGTGGTGTCGGTGAGGTCCTGGCTGCGGACTTCTACGCTGGAGCACCAGGCCAGACGCTTCAGATGGGCCTCGCCGGCGGCGAAGATTCCCGGCTCACTGGTCACGATGGTGAGAGCGGCCTTCTTGGAGGGAGGCACGTTCATTTCAGAGCGGCGGGCACGGATGGTGCGGATGACATCCATGACAGCCTCCATGGACTCCTTGGCCTGTACGTCGTTCCAAGCGGGGTCGGCCTTGGGCCAGGACTGGAGCATGAGGAAGTCGCCTTTGTGGGGCAGAGCCTGCCAAATCTCTTCGGTGATGAAGGGCATGAAGGGGTGGAGCAGCTTGAGGGTCTCGGTGAGCACATACACCAGCACCTGCTGGGCCTGCACCTTGGCTGCCTCGTCCTCGCCCTGGAGGCGGGCTTTGGTCAGCTCGATATACCAGTCACAGTAGTCGCTCCAGATGAAGTCGTAGACCTTGGCGGAGGCCACGCCCAGCTCAAAGGCCTCCATGTTCTCGGTGACCTCGGTGATGACCTCGCCCAGGCGGCAGAGAATCCACTTGTCCTCCGGCTCCAGAGTGTCGGGCAGCTGGTTCTCCGTGATGGTCAGATTCATCATCACAAACCGGCTGGCGTTCCAGATCTTGTTGGCAAAGTTGCGCATGGCCTCGCACTTTTCTACATAGAAGCGCATGTCGTTGCCAGGGCTGTTGCCGGTGATGAGGTTGAAGCGCAGGGCGTCGGCGCCGTACTTCTCCGCCATCTCCAGGGGGTCAATGCCGTTGCCCAGGCTCTTGGACATCTTGCGGCCCTTGTCGTCCCGCACCAGACCATGGATGAATACGGTGTGGAAGGGAGTCTTGCCGGTGTGGGCACAGCCGGAGAAGATCATCCGGGCCACCCAGAAGAAGATGATGTCGTAGCCGGTGACCAGCACATCGGTGGGGTAGAAGTACTTGAAGTCCTCGCTGTTCTCGTCGGGCCAGCCCAGGGTGGAGAAGGGCCACAGGGCAGAGGAGAACCAGGTATCCAGCACGTCCTCCTCCTGGGTGATGTGCTTGGAGTGGCAGTGTTCACATTCGGTGGGGTCGGTCTCGGACACGGTGATGTGGCCACAGTCGGCGCAGGTCCAGGCGGGGATCTGGTGGCCCCACCACAGCTGACGGGAGATGCACCAGTCGTGGACGTTTTCCATCCAGTTGGTGTAGGTCTTGGTAAACCGCTCGGGGACGAACTTGGTCTCCCCGTCCTGCACCACTCGCAGGGCCTCTTCGGCCAGGGGGGCCATTTTCACAAACCACTGGGCGGAAATGATGGGCTCCACGTCGGTGCCGCAGCGGTAGCAGGTGCCCACGTTGTGCTGGTGGTCCTCGATTTTTTCCAGCAGGCCCAGGGCATCCAAGTCTGCCACAATGGCCTTGCGGGCCTCATAGCGTTCCATACCCTGATACTTGCCGCCGTTTTCGTTGATCACGCCGTGGTCGTCCAGCACCCGGATGGACTCCAGGTTGCACCGCAGGCCCACCTCGAAGTCGTTGGGGTCGTGGGCGGGGGTCATCTTCACGCAGCCGGTGCCGAACTCCATATCCACATACTCGTCGGCCACAATGGGAATCTCCCGGTTAACCAGGGGCAGCAGGCACTTTTTGCCGATGAGGTCTTTGTACCGCTCGTCGTTGGGGTTCACGGCCACACCGGTATCGCCCAGCATGGTCTCAGGACGGGTGGTGGCCACGATGACATAGCGGCCTTCCTCCCCAACGATGGGGTAGCGCAGGTGCCACAGATGTCCGGGCTTGTCCTGGTACTCCACCTCGGCGTCGGACAGGGCGGTGACGCAGTGGGGGCACCAGTTGACGATGCGGCTTCCCTTGTAAATGAGACCCTTGTTGTACAGGGAGACAAAGACATGGCGCACCGCCTTGGACAGACCCTCATCCATGGTAAAGCGGGAGCGGTCCCAGTCACAGGAGGCACCCATCTTCTTCTGCTGGGCCACAATGCGGTTGCCGTACTGGTTCTTCCAGTCCCACACCCGCTCCAAAAACTTCTCCCGGCCCAGGTCGTGACGGGACAGGCCCTCATTTTTGCGCAGCTCCTCCTCCACCTTGATCTGGGTGGCGATGCCGGCGTGGTCGGTGCCGGGAACCCATAGAGCGGCGTAGCCCTGCATGCGCTTAAACCGGATCAGAATGTCCTGGAGGGTGCAGTCCATGGCGTGGCCCATGTGCAGCTGACCGGTGACATTGGGGGGCGGCATGACGATGGTGAAGGGCTTTTTGTCCGGGTCCCGGTGTCCGGCAAAGCAGCCGTTTTTCTCCCACATCTCGTAGATGCGGCCCTCTACCTCTTGGGGTTCATAGACCTTGGGCAGTTCTTTCTTCATAACAACACTCCTTATTCTTCTGGGGCAAAAAAAGTTCGCCCCAAGTCGTAGACTCAGGGCGAACGGAAAATGTCCGCGGTACCACCTGAATTCGGGCCCAACGTGCAGCCCGCACTCTTTTCCCATTGACGTAGGGACACGGCGGCATCTACTCTCATCTGTTCAACGCCGCAGCTCCGGGACCACCTTCCCCACGCCCTCTGTGACGCCTTGCACCGTCCGGCGTCTCTCTGATACAGAAGTGTGCGGGTACTCCTCCCCATCACAGCTATTATACTTTGCTAGTATAGAGGAAGGAAGCGGGGTTTGTCAAGGGAAAAGGCCGGTGGATCAGTGATCCAGCCGGGGGATGCACAGCAGGGGATCGCCCGCCAGATTGCTCAGAATGTAGTGGCTCTGGGTGGCATACAGCAGCCGGTTCCCATACTGGAGCACAAACCCCTGGGCGGCAAAGGGAGACTTTCCATCCCGACTCATCACAACATAGCTGGTGGTGGGGTCATCAAAGGAGGCGGTGTTGTAGGACAGCAGGGCGGGAGTATCACTGTAGGTGGGAGTGAGGAAGGAAGGGGCGTAGCCTTCCCCGGAGAAGATGGTGTTACCTTCCCAGTCGGTAACCCGGAAGAAGACGGGGTCTGTGTCATACACCAACAGAACCCGATCTCTGTTTACATCCGCCCGGGTACAGTGTTCCCCCACCTTCAGGGTGTGGGACGTGTCTGCGCTGGTGTGGATGGTAAGGGTGGTTCCCTCCAGCTGGAACCAGCCGTCAGCGAAGTAGCCTTTACCTTCCACGTAGGAGGGAGCCTGGAAGTCGGCGGGGGCCTGGGTGGAGACGGTGCCGCTGCGCAGGTCAACGTACACGAAGTTGGTCATGGTGTCATCGGTGGGCCAGTACAGATAGGGCCAGGCCAAACCGGTGGGAAGGGTGGGCAGGGCCACGTCCTGGCTGAGATGGAAGGGAGTGGCGGTGCCGTCCGGGGACACCATGACCAAATCCTCGTCCGGGGTGACCATGAGCGAACCCAGCGCACAGGTGCGCAGATGTTCCCGGTACACTTGGCCGGTGTACCAACTCCCGTCTCCAGCGGCAACCCCCAAACGCGGTTCAGGTGTACCGTCCCCATCTATCTCATAGGTGGTCAGCAGCAGGTGGAAGGACGTGGTGCCGTCCAGGGGATCGCCGCTGGCACTGACATACTCGGCTTCGGAATATACCGGATCGGTGACGATCACGCCGTCCTGGGTGGCCAGTCCATACACCCAGTCGGTGGTGGACGGGCTGGAGACGTTGCCGCCAATATAGGGCACCAACTGCCCGTACTCGTCCGACGGGATGAGGTGGTCGGTGTAATCCTCATACCACCGCTCTACTTTGGGTGTGTGGAGGGGTTCCAGCATATCCCAGTGAGCGGTGATGGTGACGTCGGGGGCGGAGGCCTCTGGCTGGAAGGTGGTGGGATAGCCCTCCAACAGCTGCTGACCACTCTGGCCCAGGAGCCAGTGGTATAGCTCAGACGTGAGGGAGTCCTGGGGCTGCTGGGCACTCATGGCCACATAGTAAGTGGTGCTCAGGGGATAGCTTCCGTTTTCAATGGTCTGGGCTGAGGGGGAAACCCCGTCCACCTGCAAGAGTTTCATGCCCTGCGCTTGGCTCAAATCCTGGGTGTGGCGGTAGAAGGTGTAGCCAATGGAGTTGGGGGAGTAGGTATAGCTTTCTACCCCCGCTTCCAGATAGGTGGTCATGGCATATCCCTCGGGGGCGTCGGTCATCTTCTGCCCGTCCAGGACCAGCTGGTCCATGAGGGCTTGGCTGCCAGTGTCGTCGCTATGCTGGAAGGGGAGAATCTCCGCGTCCGGGCCGCCCACGTCTTTCCAGTTGGTGATTTCCCCAGTGTAGATGCCTCGCAGCTGCTCCACCGTGAGGGAGTCCACCGGATTGTCAGCAGGCACCACGAATACCAAACCGTCCTGGGCCAGCTGCTCCATCTGCACCTCAAACCCAGATTGCTTCATTTCATCCAAAACCGACGGTTGAGGGTCGGAGACCAGGAGCAAGTCGCACTCTCCTGCCTGGAGATGTTGGAAGGCCTGATTTGTACCGGAGAACTCAGTTAGATCGCTGGTCTGCTGTTGAAATTCTCCCAGCAGCACGGCAGACAGAGTTTGGGCCAGGGGCACAGCGGCAGGAGAGCCGTCCAATCGAGGAAAGTTGTCCCGAGTGAAGGTGACCTCCTGGGCGGCGGGCTCCAGGGATGGGTTCACCTCCCCGCTGGGGGACTTGCAGGCGGAGAGGGAAAACAGCAGAGCCGTGGAGAGCGCAGCAGCGCAGCATTGCGAGATTTTCATAGTGGACCTCCTTTCGCAACAGTGGATCACTTTGTATAGATCGTAACATGGAGGTCATGGGGAAGTCGTTACAGAGTATCAACAAATGAATACAAACTGATGACAAGTGTAATCAAACGCCGCCGCTCCCAGAGAGAACGGCGGCGTTAGAAATCGGTTATTTACTTCATCAGAGAGCACACCAACTCGGTGTAGGCGGCGGCATCCTCGATGGGCAGACCGGCGATGAGCAGAGCCTGGTGATAGAGCACCTGCACGTAGATGGCGGCCTTGTCCTTGTCTCCGCTGTCCAGAGCAGAGCGCAGGGCGGCAAAAGCGGAGGCGTTGGGGTTGAGCTCCAGGACGCGCTCAGCCTTCATCATGCCAGGCTGATTGCCCTCCATGCGGGAGAAGTACTTCTCCATCTCCAAGGTCATGGGGCCGTCTGCGGTCATGCACACGGGGGCAGATTTGAGGATTTTGGAGATGCGGGCCTCCTTGATCTTGTCGCCCAGGGTCTCCTTGACAAAGTCCAGCACGGGCTTGCTCTCCTCGGCCTGCTTTTCCTGTTGGGCCTTCTCCTCATCGGTCTCAGGGAGCGCGTCGGGGGCGGAGACGGATTTGATCTTTTTGCCGTCCACTTCGGCCAGGGCCTGCATGACAAACTCGTCCACCTCTTCGGTGAGACAGAGAATCTCATAGCCCCGGTCGGCCACACGCTCCACCTGAGGCAGACGAGCGGCCTGGTCGGCAGAGTCAGCGCAGACGTAGTAGATCACGTCCTGGCCCTCTTTCATCCGCTCCACATACTCGGCCAGGGTGGTGAGCTTGTCCTGAGAGGTGGAGGGGAAGAGAAGCAGATCCCGGAGCAGGTCCTTCTTGGTACCGTACTGATCCACCACACTGTACTTCAGCTGGCGGCCAAAGGCAGCCCAGAACTTCTCATAGGTCTCCCGATCGTCTTTGAGCATCTTGGCCAGCTCGTTTTTGATCTTCTTCTCCAGGGCGGTGGCGATGATCTTCAACTGTCGGGTGTGCTGGAGCATCTCACGGGAGATATTCAGAGAGAAATCGGGGGAGTCCACCACGCCCTTGACAAAGCGGAAGCAGTCGGGGAGCAGGTCGGCACACTTGTCCATGATGAGCACCCCGGAGGAGTACAGCTGCAAGCCCTTCTCATACTCCCGGGTGTAAAAGTCAAAGGGGGTCTGGCCGGGGATGAAGAGCAGAGCCTTATAGGTCACGGTGCCCTCGGAGGAGGTGGTGATGGTGGCCAGAGGAGGCTGCCAGTCCATGAACTTCTCCTGATAGAAGTGGTCATACTCTTCCTGCTCCACCTTGGAGCGGGGCCGCTGCCACAAAGGCACCATGGAGTTGATGGTCTTTTCCTCCTGCACCGTCTCCCATTCGGGCTTGTAGTCCTCGGGGGCGTCGGCGGGCTTTTCCTTCATGCGGTAGTCCTCCACCACCATGCGGATGGGGTGGCGGATGTAGTCGGAGTACTTTTTAATGAGACTCTGGAGATGATTGGTGTCCAGATACTCGTCGTCGTCCTCCTCTACCGTGCTCTCCTTGATGGTCATGATGACCTGGGTGCCCCAGCCCTCCATCTCACAGGGGGTGATGGTATACCCGTCCACACCGGAGGATTCCCAGCGGTAGGCCTGGTCGGCCCCGTAGCGGCGGGTGATGACGGTGACCTGCTGGGCCACCATGAAGGCGGAGTAGAAGCCCACGCCAAACTGACCAATGATGTCCGCGGCGTTGTCCTTGCCCATCTCCTGCTTAAATTGCAGAGAACCGCTGCGGGCGATGGTGCCCAGGTTGTTCTCCAAATCCTCCTGGGTCATACCAATGCCGTTGTCGGTGATGGTAAGGGTGCGGGCTTCCTTGTCCGGGGTGACGGTAATGGCGAAATCGGAAGGCTTCGCTGTGATGCTGTCATCGGTCAGGGCCAAATAAGCCAGCTTGTCGATGGCATCACTGGCGTTGGAAATGATTTCACGAAGGAAAATTTCCTTGTGGGTATAGATGGAATTGATCATCAGGTCCATGAGCCGCTTGGACTCAGCCTGAAATTGTTTTTTCTCCATACAGGTAACACCTCAACTTCATGTGTTTTAGCACTCTGTGGCCATGAGTGCTAACTGTACTATAATACCCACAGCGGAAATTTGCAAGAGGTATCACAAAAAATTCACAAACATTGGTAGAATAGCACCCGGTGGAATGGGGAGACTATGGGCAAAGGGGAGAAAATCACCAACACATAAAATTTTGGTTGCCTTTAGATAGGGGCAATGCTATAATATATGCGCATTATCGTAAGAACGTATTTCTGCTATAAAGGTAGAAATCTTGTATATAGAGAGCCCCATTTCGGGGTATCATTACCAACCCGGCCAGGCCGGGGACGCTATGAGGTGTCTTTTTTGAAAAAGTATTTGATTCACGGCGGCAGACCGCTGTATGGCAAGGTGGAGATCAGCGGAGCCAAGAATGCCGCTGTCGGCATTATTCCCGCGGCACTGCTGGTCAATGGTGTGTGCCGCATCGGCAATTTGCCTCAGATCAGTGATGTGACCCTGATGCTCAACATCCTCCAGGAGCTGGGGGCCAACGTGCGTACCATCAACCGCTCCACGGTGGAGGTGGACTGCACTGCCATCCATAATCATCCGGTGGCCTATGAGTCCGGGCGGAAAATCCGCGCCAGTTATTATCTGCTGGGGGCTTTATTGGGCCGTTTTGGTCAGGCGGAGGTGCCTCTGCCCGGCGGCTGTGACTTCGGCGGACGGCCTATTGATCAGCACTTGAAGGGGCTGCGGGCTCTGGGTGCCGAGGTGGAAGTGAAAAATGGCTTTATGTGTGCCAAGGTGGAGGGCGGACGTCTGAAGGGCAGCCACATCTACTTGGACGTGGTGACGGTGGGTGCCACCATGAACGTAATGTTGGCGGCCACCCTGGCCGAGGGTATGACCGTCATCGAAAATGCCGCCAAAGAGCCTCATATTGTGGATTTGGCCAACTTCCTCAACTCCATGGGTGCCCAGATCACTGGTGCCGGCACCGATGTCATCAAGGTGCGGGGGGTGGAGCGGCTCCACGGGGGTGAGTACACCATCATTCCCGATCAGATTGAAGCGGGAACCTATATGGCCGCTGTGGCCGCCGCTGGCGGTGAGGTGCGGGTGAATAACATCATTCCCAAGCACATGGAGTGTATCACCGCCAAGCTGCTGGAGATGGGGGTAGATGTGGAAGAGGACGGGGATAGTCTCATTGTCCGCCGCAATGGCCCCCTGCACCGGGCCAACATCAAGACCATGCCCTATCCCGGGTTTCCCACCGATATGCAGCCTCAGGTTGCCGCGGTGCTCTGTCTGGCTGATGGAACCAGTGTGATTACCGAGGGCGTGTGGGATAACCGGTTCCGTTACACGGAGGAGTTCCGCCGCATGGGGGCCAAGATTCAGGTGGATGGGAAAATTGCCATCATCGAAGGGGTGCCCCAGCTGATGGCGGCCCCAGTGGAGGCCTGTGACCTGCGGGCGGGAGCTGCCTTGGTGGTAGCCGCACTGGCCGCTCAGGGGGTCTCTGAAGTGGGAAATATCCGCCATGTGGAGCGGGGCTATGAGGATATTGTCGCCAAGCTCACAGGCATTGGAGCCGAGATTGAGGTGGTGGATCTGCCGGAACCCGAGGCGCAGACGGCCAACGCAGTGGGCTGAGAATCAAATACGAGAATGGACTGCGGCAGTCCCGGGAAGGGACTGCCGCCTTTTTGTGTAGGAGGGAGAAGTGTGTTGAAATTTGCCACCGTGGCAAGCGGGTCCTCTGGGAACTGCTCGGTGATCTCGGATGGAAACACCCACATTCTCATTGATGCGGGGGTCTCTGCCCGGCGGATTACCACCGGTCTCAAGGGCCTGGGGATTGCCCCGGAGGAGGTGTCGGCTGTACTCATCACCCATGAGCACAGTGACCACATCAGCGGGATTCCGGTGCTGTGCCGTCAGCTGGGGGTGGAGCTGTACACAGCCGAAGGGACGGCCCGGGAAATCTGCCGGAAAAATCCAGATCTGCAGCCCCGGTTCCGTGTCTTTGAGCCGGGGGAGCGGTTTGCCCTCTGTGACCTGGTGGTGGGCACGTTCCCGGTCAGCCATGACTGCTCCAGCCCCGTGGGGTACACCTTGACCCAGGGAGAGCAAAAGCTCACTTTTTGTACCGATCTGGGGGTGGTGACCCAGCCGGTGCTGGAGGCGGTGCAAGGGGCCAGCACGCTGGTGGCCGAGTATAACTATGACCCCGAGATGCTGCGCACCGGTCCCTATCCGGAATATCTGAAAAGCCGCATTGCCGGTCAGCGGGGCCACCTGTCCAATCAGGTGGGAGCCAAGCTGACCCGTTGGGCGGTGGAGCGGGGGACTCACCGGGTGGTGTTGGCTCACTTGTCCAAGGAGAACAATCTGCCATCCACGGCTCGGCTGGCGGCTCAGACGTGCATGCCGGACGGGATGGAGCATGTGGAGCTGTGTGTAGCACCTCGCAGCGAAGTGTCAGACTGGATGGAGGTGTGAGACCATGGTGAGTGTACATATCATCTGTGTGGGTAAGATGAAGGAAAAATTTTATCTGGACGCCGCGGCGGAATATGGCAAGCGGCTGAGCGGGTATTGCCGTCTGACGGTGACAGAACTGCCGGAGGAACGTCTCCCCGACCGCCCCACACCCGCCCAGATTCAAGGGGCGCTGGAGCGGGAGGGAGCGGCCATTCTGGCCAAATTGCCAAAAGGCGGCAAAATCGTGGCCATGTGCATCGAGGGAAAGACCATGGACAGCCCCCAGCTGGCCCAGCGTCTGAGCAGCTGGATGGTGGAGGGGGCTTCCGACATTACCTTCTTGGTGGGGGGCTCCTTCGGAATGAGCCCCACGGTGAAGGAGAGGGCCCATTTGCGCCTGTCCATGTCCCCCATGACCTTCCCCCACCATTTGGCCCGGGTGATGCTGCTGGAGCAAATTTATCGGGCTTTCAAAATCCAGGAGGGCTCCGGCTATCACAAATAAGTCCTGCCCGGCCGTTGAGAAATGGCCGGGCATCTTCTTTAAAAAATTTTAGAAAAAGTCATAAAAACAGTTGACAAAAATCAAGTGGCATAGTACAATACAGACAGAAAGAAAGGGTGAGTCCGATGTACTAAACAGCACGGTCTACTCGAACATGGAATATCGACGATATGACAGGGACGAGTACAAACATCCAGACTTTTGATGATTGGGTTGCGCAATGAGAAGTGGGGTTCCAACCGTTCCAAACAGGCTTGAGTAAGCAGCGTACACAGGCGGTTCCCCCTAGTGCCAGTGGCAGATGGGGCGGAGGCTGGAGTGTCATCGTTTGAGGAAACCAAGGGTCGGTCATTTCCATCGGAATCCAAAGTCAGAAATCCAAAGAAAGTGTAGGTAGTGTCCATTGGAAATTGAACATCAGGAGTGAGCCCCCAGCTGCGGATTGGGACAGCTGGGGGCTTGGTGTGTTTCTGGACATAATTTCAGATAAAACAGACAGGAAAATGAGGTCGAAGTTTGTGGACCAATGTGCATTGCAAAACGGGCTGTATTCCAGTATACTATACGATAGTATGCATTGAGATAAATGTAGTATGAGGTGATTGTATGTTTGCAAAGGATATCGGCATTGACCTGGGTACAGCCAGCGTGTTGGTATATATCAAGGATAAAGGAATTGTATTGCGGGAGCCTTCTGTGGTGGCCCTGGATAAGAACACAGGCAAGCTGCTGAAGGTGGGAACCGAGGCGCAGAAGATGCTGGGCCGTACTCCCGGCAACATTGTGGCCATCCGCCCCTTGCGAGAGGGCGTTATTTCCGACTACGACATGACCGAGCGGATGCTGCGGGAGTTTATTCGCAAAGTGGCCCCCATTCGCGTGTTTAAGCCCCGTGTGGTGATTTGTGTTCCCTCCGGCATCACCGAGGTGGAAGAGCGTGCGGTCATCGACGCGGGCATCCAGGCGGGTGCACGCCGGGTCTATCTCATTGAGGAGCCTCTGGCTGCTGCCATCGGAGCCGGCATTGACATTACCCAGCCCGACGGCCACATGGTGGTGGACATCGGTGGTGGTACCGCCGACATCGCGGTCATCTCCTTGTCCGGCATCGTGGAGTCTGCCTCCATTAAGGTGGCTGGCGACTCCTTCAGCGAAGCGGTGGTTAAATATATCCGCAAGCGCCACAACGTGCTCATTGGTGACCGCACCGCCGAGGAACTGAAGATGAAGATCGGCTGTGTGTTCCCCCGTCCCGAAGAGGTGAGCATGGAGATTAAGGGCCGCTGCCTGATGACCGGTCTGCCCCGGGTATTCACTGTGACCTCCAGTGAGATGATCGAGGCCTTTGAGGAGCCCTGTGCCCGCATTCTGGAGGCGGTACACGGCGTTCTAGAGCGCACGCCTCCGGAACTGGTGGCGGACATCTCCACCAATGGTATCGTCATGACCGGTGGCGGTTCTCTGGTGTGGGGCTTTGACAAGCTGATCGAATCCCACACCGGCATTGAGACCTATGTGGCCGACGACGCCATTTCCTGTGTGGCTCACGGCACCGGTCGCAGTCTGGACTGGGTGGGTGAGATGCAGGACGGCACCATGAACATCTCCCGCAGCCGTCAGATGCTGTAAAATGGAACAACCACAAAGCGGACAGTGCACAGCACTGTCCGCTTATTTCGTATGATCGGGAACCAGGCGGCGAAGCGCGGTGGGTGTGTTGTCCTCGGGACAGTCTAAAACGTGTGCCAGCAGAATTTTTTGCGCCCGCCCAATCTCTGGGCCGGACAGGCCCATAGCCATGAGATCTCTGCCAGACAGGGCGAGATCCTGGGCGCTCAGACAAGGGGCATGGGCCAGAACCTGGGACAGCCGCTGTCCGGGCTGGGCGTCCCCCAGAGCCTGGGCCATGGCGGCGAGGGCTTGAGCGGTAGGAAGCCCGTGGCAGGCCAACAGGTGCCGCCAACTCTGGTCATCGCGGGGAACATTCTGGGGGTAGAGGGAGAGGGCTCGTTCCAAGGGGATGATCTTCTTTCGATCCGGAATGAGAGCGTGGAGCAGGGGCTGGGGATTGGCCCCCGCCTGGACCAGCAACGCAGCCAGACCCGCCCAGCGATCCAGAGGCCGGGAGGAGAGCGTGCACAGCGGTGCGCAGTCCAGGTTGGGGACATAGGGGAGCAGCAGACCGGTGGAGAAAAACAGGCTTGTCCAGTGGGGGGCGGGGGCGCACAGGGTTTTCTCTACCTCCGGGCGAATGCGCTCTGGAGGAAGGGAATGCGGCTCCTTTCCCAATCCAAAGAGGGCAGCGGACACGTCGGACTCCAGCTGAAACTCCAGTTGAGCGGAAAAGCGGATGGCACGAAACATGCGCAGACGGTCCTCATGAAATCGCTGCGCGGCGTCTCCCACACAGCGTACTTGTTTTGCCTGGAGATCGTCCCGGCCCCGGAAAGGGTCTATGAGTTGACCGTCCAGCGTAAGAGCCATGGCGTTGATGGTAAAATCTCGGCGGGATAGGTCTTGCTCCAGGGAGGAGACAAAACGCACGGTGTCCGGGCGGCGGCCATCGTGGTATTGGGCTTCTTGTCGGAAGGTGGTCACTTCGATGGGCGCCCCATCCAATACAACGGTTACCGTACCATAGGCCAGTCCGGTTGGGATGGTGCGGGGGAAAAGGGCCTGAACCTGATGGGGAAGGGCAGAGGTGCACACATCCCAGTCCTGGGGGACACGCCCCAGGAGCAGATCCCGCACACAGCCCCCCACAGGATAGGCTTCAAAGCCTGCCTGCTGGAGATGGCAACAACACCGAACCACAGTGAGAGGAAGAAAATTGGAAGCGTTCATGAGAACCTCCTTTGCCACGAAAAACGAAAAATGGGAGAGAATCCGGTTGCCATTCCCGGTTACCCATAGTATAATATAATGGTTTTGAGTTTATAGTATCAAAAGGGTAAGGATAATTTTATTATATGGGGTGTGCTTATGTCAGTCAATAACATCCATGAGTATATCAGACCGGGGAAGCGGGCGCATCTGGTGGGCATCGGCGGCGTGTCCATGGCCTCTCTGGCGGAAGTGCTGCTGGGCAATGGAATGACCATCACCGGCTCGGACCGGCAGGAGAGCGCCACCGTGGCCCACCTGCGCAGCCTGGGAATCCCTGTGACCATTGGTCACTTTCCGGAGAGCGTGACAGGTGCGGACTGTGTGGTGCGCACAGCTGCAGTCCACAACGATAACCCGGAAATTGCCGCGGCTCTGGCGTCTGGAATTCCCGTATTTGAGCGGGCTCAGGCCTGGGGAGCCATCATGAAGGGATATAAAAATGCCCTGTGTATTTCGGGAACCCATGGCAAGACCACCACAACCTCCATCTGCACCCACATCTTTATGGCGGCTCAGCTGGACCCCACAGTGATGATTGGCGGCACGCTGCCCTTGCTTCGGGCTGGCCACCGGGTGGGGCAGGGAGACACCATCATTTTGGAGTCCTGCGAGTACTGCAACTCCTTTCTCTCCTTCCACCCCACGGTGGCGGTGATTTTGAACATTGAGGCGGATCACTTGGACTTCTTCAAGGACCTGGAGGATGTGGAGCGCTCGTTCCGGGCCTTTGCCGACCTGGTGCCGGACAGCGGTTGCATTATAGCCAACTGTGAGGATGCCAACACCATGAATGCCCTGCGGGGAGAAACTCGGCCTATGGTTACCTTTGGTGTAAACCAGGGGGATGTCCACGCCGAGAACTTGGAGGTGTCCCACGGCTTTGCCACCTTTGACGTGGTATACCGCGGGACCCACTACGCCCATGTGGAACTGTCTATTCCAGGGATGCACAACGTCAAGAACGTGCTGGCGGCCTCGGCTGCTGCGGCGGTACTGGGGGTTCCCGGTTGGGCCGTGGAGCGGGGCATGCGGGACTTTCGTCTGCCAGGACGCCGCTTTGAGTACAAAGGGGACTATCATGGGGCGGAGGTGTGCGATGACTATGCCCACCATCCTGGCGAGTTGGAAGTATTGCTGGATTCCGCCAGAAGCCTGGGCCATAAGCGGGTGATCTGTGCCTTCCAGCCTCACACCTATACACGCACCCATGAGCTGTTCGATGACTTCGTTCGGGTGCTGAAAAAGCCGGATATTACCTTGTTGGCGGAGATTTATGCCGCCCGAGAGGCCAATGAGTTGGGAATTTCCTCGGCGGATCTGGCTGCTCAGATTCCCGGCAGCATCTTCTGCCCGACATTGGAGGATGTGACGGCCAAACTCAAGGAGTTGGCACAGCCTGGCGACCTGATTCTCACGGTGGGGGCGGGCGATATTTATCGTGCCGGCGAAATGCTGGTGAAATCGACTTGAGGCACCACGTGTCTCGTATGGAATAAAATATATGCGCAAATTCTTCCTGCCGAAGGATACGGGATTGCCTGGAATAACCCGGGGTGTATGGGTCTGTGATGGACTCATATACCCCGGGGCTTTTTTGCGATGGGGAATGGGAAGGGGGAGAATTGCACAAAGGAATGTAAAATTTTTGTGAATAGAGCCTAGTGCATTTGCGAAACGGATGTAATAATATAGAAATAGCACAAGTATTTTCGGGAAGAGAGAGGAGGAAGGGCTGCGAAGGAAAAACGAGGGACACAAATGAGGACTTGAAAGGAATGATAGTATGAAACGAAGAAAGGCGGTTCGAATTCTTTCCACTGTCATGGCAACGGCTCTGCTTTTTACCACGGCTGGCATGCACAGCGGACTGGCAAAAGAATTAGACCAATCCATGAGAGCTTATGGGGGAAACCCCGATGATATTCCAGAGGTGGCGTTGGATGCCACTGCTTTTCCGGATGGGGTATTTCGCACACTGGTCACACGGTATGACAAAGATAGAAATGGCTCCCTGTCCTTGGAAGAGCGCAAAGCGGTTACTACATTGTCCATTTTGGGTCAAAGTGTGCAGGACCTGACTGGCATCGAATATTTCACGGCACTGGAACAGTTTGGGGCACGCGGCACCCTGTTGCAGGATGTGGATCTGAGTGGGAATCCCCAGCTCAAGAGTATCCAGTTGGTTATGACCCCTGTGGAACGTCTTAATATTCGGAATAACCCAAATCTTGTGGAGGTGATGGTGCAGCAGAGCAATCTGACCGAATTGGATGTGAGCAATAACCCCAAGCTGGAAAGCCTGTCTGTGATTCAAAGCAATCTTCAGGAAATCGATGTGAGCCACAATACAGCCTTGACCTCCCTTTCCCTGAGCAACAATCAGATCGCAACGCTGGATCTCAGTCAAAACTTGGCCTTGACCTCTCTTGCCGTTGGGGGCAACCAGATTACTCAACTGGATTTGTCTGAGCATACTGCACTGAAAAATTTGGATATCAATGCCAGCAACTACTTAGGCAGCATTGATGTCAGTCATAACCTTGCCCTGCAATCTCTCAGTGCCTATGGATGTAAGTTGACGGAGTTGGATGTGTCCAAAAATGACCAGTTGGAAACGTTGAACATCTCCGGAAATCTCCTGACTACGCTGGATGTGAGTCACAATGCGAACCTAAAAACATTGAATGTCAGTTACAATGAGGGGCTGCAAGAGTTGGATGTGTCTCAAAATGCCCAATTGGAAAACTTGGATGTTTCTGGTATGGGATTGTCCTCCTTGGACGTGACGCATAACAGCAAACTGCTGACTTTGGCGGCACAGCAAAACAATCTGACCCAAATTGATCTATCTCAAAACCCCTTGCTGAAAGGACTGTATATATCGGGAAATGATCTGACGTCCATTGATTTGCAGGCAAATATCAACCTGGAACATGTGAACATGGAGGGCCAACTCACAGAAGTGGATGTCAGCAAGAACCCGGCTTTGAAAGACTTGAACATTCGCAGCCAGGTGCTGGAGCAACTGGACTTGAGCCACAATCCGAATCTGGATGAATTGGTGCTCTGGGATACCGCCATTGAGCAACTGGATTTGAGTCAAAATTCCTTGCTGACTTCCATGACATTGAGCGGCAATGCTTTGACCAGTTTGGATACCAGTGGGAATCCCAAGCTGGACTACCTTTTTGCCAGTAACAATCAGCTGGAAGAGGTAAATCTCAGCGGAAGCCCCAAATTGACCAATGTGCATTTGGATAACAACCGCTTACACCAACTGGATGTGAGTGCGAATCCCAAGCTTGCAAGCTTGGGTGTGTCCCAAAATCCATTGGCAGCGGTAAAGCTGGGAAAATCCAATATGGTCTTTCGGGTCAATGACCCCACGCAAATTGCCATTACTGTTCAGGACAGCCAAAGCATTGATCTCAAAGCCTACGCGCCCATGTTTGATCCTGCGCTAGCGACCAATTTGAAAGGAGCCACCATGGATGAACAGGGAGTGCTGACTGGATGGATCAGCGGGTCTCCCATCACCTATACGTATGATGTGGGCTATAACCAGACAATGAACGTACTGATCCTTCCCACCGACGAGGCGGCGGAGGGAATTGCGCTGGATGTGTCGCCCTATATCAAAGTCTACGATGGAAACGTGGTCACCCAAACACAAATTTTGTCCGATGCAACAGCCACGGTGGACGGAGTAGAAATTCCTGGATCTTGGGAAATTCAGGAGTTTCCTGTCCTGAAAGATGTGGGACAAAATCGCTTGATGGTTGTATTTACCCCAGATGATTTGACCACCTATGTACCAAAGGCCATGGAAATTGTGGTGCAAATCAATCCCGCTACCCTAACAATCACACCGCAGCTATCCACCAATCGAATTGCTTTGATGGAGGAAATTCCTCAAGTGGAGGGACTGCGCTATTATGGCCTGGTGGAAGGGGAGACTTTGCAAACTTCCATCACACCGCAAATTCAATTCTCTGATCCCATCCTTGTATCAGGACTCTACACCGTGCGTGTGACCAACTCCGAGGAAATTTTGGCAGATTTGAAGTCGCAGGCTGGGGCAGACAACTACAACATAATCCTTGGCACCTCTACGCTTTATGTGGCCAATCGTGTGTTGAAGGCGCCGGATAGTCCCATTGAAGGAACAACAGCTCGTTTGGATATGGAAAATGAGCTCAGCAGTGTGCCGGAAAGCCTGCAAGCCATTGGACTGGAGACCCCAGAGGAAGTCAAGACAAAGCTGATGGAGGCTGTGCCCGATGCAACGGCAGAAAATACGGTGGTCTATGATGTCCACTATACCATCAGTGAAGACGGAGAACATTGGGATACTTTGCCTGCGGAATACTTCCCTGCTGAGGGCATGACCATTACCCTGCCTTATCCAGAGGGCGTAGACCAGGACAGCAACGAATTCAAGGCAATCCATATGTTCACAGAGGAGGTCAACGGCTTCCAGGTCGGGGAAGTGGAAGTACTCACTCCCACCGAGCAGGAGGATGGGCTGGAAATAACTGTGCATGGATTTTCCCCCATTGCCATCACTTGGACCCCCACGGAGGAGCCGGTGGTGACACCCACTCCCACCCCCACGGAAGAGCCGGTGGTGACTCCCACTCCCACCCCCACGGAAGAGCCGGTGGTGACGCCCACCCCCACGCCCACGGAGGAGCCGGTGGTGACGCCCACCCCCACGCCCACGGAGGAGCCGGTGGTGACGCCCACCCCCACGCCCACGGAGGAGCCAGTGGTGACGCCCACCCCCACCCCCACCGAGGGGCCGGCGG
>CALXDO010000034.1 GCA_944387075.1 uncultured Oscillospiraceae bacterium
TTAAAGTGAGCAGAGCGGAGTTTGTGTTGACGAAGTCGGTGTTGATTGCAGTGAGGGTCCACCCGTTCCCATTCCGAACACGGCAGTTAAGCTCACTTGCGCCGAAGATACTTGGCTGGCGACGGCCTGGGAAAATAGGTAATGCCGACACAACGAGGACGATCTTCGGGTCGTCCTCGTTTCATTTTCTCCCATCCTACAATAAGAGGCACAGCAAGGTAAAATATGAGGAGGTTGAACCACATGCAAGAATGGATGATTGACTCCTCCTACCTGGAGCCTGGGGAGTATGTGGTGTGGAAAGGAAGGCCGGAAAAGGGACAACTGATGGATCCCAATGCTTTTTTACCCTCCCATTTGGTATCGTCTGGACGGTATTCTCGGTGATTTTTTTGTGGGTGGCCTATGATGGGAGGGCATCCATCCTCGTCTGGCTCATTGCGCTGCTGTTTTTGTTCATTGGACTAGGCTTTATGTTTGGGGGATTCATCCGTCGCGCTCTGACACGAGGCAAAATCCAATACTATGTCACCAACTACCGACTGATCGTGGCAGAGGGAGAGGATATGAGCTTCTATACGCCGGATGACCTGCCTCCCATGCAGGTTCGGCGGCACAGAAATGGTTGTGGAACCATCCTCTTCAGTGACAGATACAGCCGCAGTTACCGGGGAGGACGGGGGTACACCATTCATACGGTGTGTACGGTGGAAAACATCAAGGATGTAGCAGGTGCCCAGAGAGCCTTGAGTGCGATGATGCGGAAAGAATCGGATCGTTTGTGAGAGAGAAAGTGCTGCTCTCCTGAAACTTTTGTTTCTGGAGAGCAGCACTTTATAGTTTGAAATCATCTTCGGTCCAACGGGAAAAGTTGGCCACCACGGGTTTGGGGGGCACCCGCTTGAGAGGGTCGTACCGAAATCCACGGCAAGAGCCGCCAGGATCCACCACGCCTTTACGGGAACAGAGAATTTGTTCCTCATCCAATGCAATTCCTTTTTTACAGTAGGCACACCGAGGTTCGATGTTTTTTTGAAATAACATAGTAAAACTCCTGTCCTTCCGAGATCTCTAACAGTATACATCATAGGAACATCATTTTCCACTCATTTTTCCAGTCAAATGCCGACACAAGCAGACCATGGCAATCCAGCACAGGGTGGAGATGCCAAGTGTGACCGGCAGGATATGGTGAAAATCCAACTGAATGAGGGATTGGGTTTGAGAATTGAGATAATAAGATACCGGGTAGGTGAGCGAAAGCCTTGAGGCAAGAAGGTAGGTAAGAATGGCAGAAATGATGCCGTGGAGAAACTTGCCCGCCAGATAGGTTCTGGGGGAGAGTCCTCCATCCACGAGAAAGCACAGCACCTGGCAGTGTACGGACAAACCGGCCCAACCCAGTATAAAGGCTGCCATGGAGATGGTGCCTACAGAACTGGCCATCCCCCCCAGGGAGGAGACCCCGGAGGTAAGTTCCAAAAGTCCTGCCACCAGCTGTGGAGCAAATTGGGCGGAGACGCCCAGCAGGGAGAGAAGGTGTGCCAAGGCTGTGAAGACACCGTAGTGGGCCATGAGCTGGAGAATGGCAGAGAAGAAAATGACAAACGCACAGATGTTCAAGGTGCTGGAAAAAGAGCGTACCACCGCGCCAGTAAAGGCCGCAGGTATGGTGGTGGTGGTGATGGGCTTGGTGTGGGCGGCGGGAGCCTTCTTTTCCTTCCCGGTGCCGTAGAATCGGAATATGAGGCCGGTGAGAAGAGAGGCCACGCAGTGGGAAGCATAGAGCAGCAAACCGATTTCACTGCTGCCGAAAACTCCCACACCCACCACACCTAAAATAAAGGCTGGACCCGAGTTGTTGCAAAAAGCTAGGAGCCGCTCCGTCTCTACCTTAGTGCACAACCCCTGTCGGTACAGTTCCAGGGCAGTTTTGGCACCCAGGGGGTAGCCGCCGATGAAACCCAGTACCACGGCAATGGCGCAGCTCCCGCTGACCCGAAACAGGGGGCGCATGATTCCTTCCAGCAGATGCCCCAAATAGGCCGCCAGCCCCAAATCCACTGCCATGGAAGAGAGCACGAAGAAGGGAAAGAGGGAGGGGATGATAACGTTGCAGCAGAGGTTGAGGCCATTTTTTGCCCCGCCCACGGCTTGTGTAGGGGCTGATACCAGAGCGGCAATGGCTACCAACAGTGCAAGGGTCACCAAGGAATCACGCAATGCTTTTTTGCGTAGCAGTCGAAACATAGAAATCCCCTCCCCAATGGCAATGAATATGCACATGGGAGGGGATTTTTGCCTGTCCCGAAAATTATGAGTCGGGGCCGGGATACTGCACCAACAGGAGATTGTCATACTGCTCAAAGGGGGCGCAGTAGTGGTGGGACTGGTTGCGGTATACGTTGCAGGGAGTGTCCCAGGGGTAGAGAAAGGGAGATTCCTGGTGCAGATAGGTGACCTGGGCATTGAAGTTGGTCATAGTAAAAAAGCCATGGAGACCCCAGGTGATATATCCCCGGATGTTTTCTCCCTCTTTTGGTAGGGAAAAGGTGATGTCAGCATAGTGATACCACTGGGGAGATGTGGCCAGGAGAATTTCAGGTGGAGAGGTGAACAGGGTACCCAGAGGTGCCTGGAAGGACTGACCATCCTCTTCCCACTGCAGCACCCCCTCTGGCTGATCCAGTTGAACCGATAGTGCCAAGTCCTGGACGTTGGGAATGAGGTGGATGCCCTCCAGCATGCGGTGTTCCGGCGGAGTTTTCCACTGGAAGAAGGCGTACATTTGAATATCACCGGTGTGGGCAAATAGCACCGACACCACGTCCATGGACAGGCCAGACACATCAGCATCAGGGGAGAAGTTACCTCCACGGTCCACCTGGATGTGGGTAGCCTCTTCCAGTTGGGCCACCTGAGAGTCAGGAAGCTGTTGGAGCAAGTTGGCGGGGAAGCCCAGATCCTCCAGATGGGTGCGCAACTGGCTCTGCTGCGTGTTGGTTTCCAGAGGTTCCACCATTTCCATGGGTAAGCGCAGGGATAACGCCATGCCAGCCCCTACAGCCAAGGCCGTCAGGCCCAGCCAGGCTACCATCGCCCACCGGTTGGAAACACGCACGGGGGCCGGATGAACGGCATATCCCGCCTGGTCAAGACTGCGATGAGTGCGAGAAAGACCCACAATCAGGAGAACCCAGACGACTAAAATTGGGAGGAGCAGCAGAGTAGATAGTGGAAAGACGGCAACGCCCAACAAAAAGGTGTAGCACACCACCAACCAGCCGGCGGAACGGGTTTTGGGCGGCAGGTGCGCTTGGTGAAACACCCCGCGCAGCCCCAGCCACAGGCACAGATACAACAGCCAGTTGACCAGAGAGCCACATGAACCAAGGCCCAGGAGGAGAGAACCATTTTGAGTGGCAGGGGTAGCGAGAAGTGTTAGGTTAACCATGCGCAGCAAGCACATCAGCCAGCTTAATCCATAGCCCAGCCGAAAACAGGTGTTTTGTTGGCGCAGGCTGCGCATCCCCAGCCACAAGAGGACACCGCCCAGGGTGGGGAGAAGACAGTCCAAGTAGAGGAAATTCAGGGTGATGGAGGTCAGAGCCAAGCCCCAGCACAGCTGTTTCAGAGCGGAGTGCCACGGAGTGGGCAGAGGGGAGGAAAACTCCTCTGGGGAGAGATGGTTTGCCTCTTGGTAGAGCAGCTGTTCAAAATCCCGTTCATTCATACCGGTCACCTCCCAGTTGCCGCTGCAGCCGTTTGCGGATGCGATAGAGTTTTCCCTCTATCGCCCGAAGGGATTGTCCAGTTTCCCGGGAAATTTGCCCGGTGGACTGGAGATAGTAGTATTTTCGGAAAAATAAATCTCGTTCAGGCACGGACAGGTCTTCCAGAGCCTCCTGCAAAGCCTGTCTCCACTCCTTGCGCACCAGCGCCACTTCCGGTGTGTCCTGTGGGGATTCCATCCAATCTTCCAGAGGAGCGTGCCCCTGGTGCCGGAGTTCGGCCCGGCTGCGGTTGAGGGCGGTGTTGCGGGCAATGGTGGTTAGCCAGGTGGTGAGACTGCCCTTGGCGGGGTCAAAGCGGGAAATGTGCTGCCACACCAGGAGAAAGACGTCCGAGATACACTCTTCCCGATCCCGTAAATCCGGGAGAAAGGGAGAAACCACATAGCGCACCAGCGGGGTATATGCGGCTTGAAAAGATCCCATGGCCTGGGAACTTCCGGATTTGACCGCAGTCAGAAGCGCATTTGAATGTTTCACGCCACCACCTCCTTCTTTGGGTTCATTCTATCATACACAGGGAGCAAGAAAAACCCACGGGGAAATTTGTTGCATCACATTAGCGTGATAAAAATATTTTTGCTCCAGGGGTTGACAAGGAGGGGACAGGTGCGTATAATGGCTACAACAAGTACATCACGACAAACCAGTGACGGAGAATAGTACCCAGTGTGGCAAACCTTCAGAGAGTCCCGGATGGTGAGAGCGGGGCGGGGAGCAGCTAGGGGAATGGACTTCGGAGGGCGGACCGAACGGGAGACCAAGTAGGGGCCGACGGGTACTCCACCCGTTATCAGCAGGAGCGCGTATGATGGTACGCGACAGCGAGTGGACGTCGTAAGGCGTCAATTTGGGTGGTATCGCAGAAGCTAGGCTTTTGTCCCATGGTGGGGCAAAGGCTTTTTTCTTTTTTTGGCTCTGGCAAGGCTGGAAAACATCTGCCGCTCAAATTCAAAAAAATGGAGGAAAACACCATGAAAAACAATCGAGTCATCCGTAAGTTTGCCGCTTTTGCCGTAGCGGGCACGATGCTGGTCTCTCTGTGTGCCTGTGGAGCGGGCAAGGAGCAGAAGGACGACACTTACAAGGTGGCCGTGGTCAAGCAGCTGGACCACGCATCCATGGATGAGATTGCAAATGCCATTGAAGGGCAACTGAAGACCATTGCCCAGGAACAGAATGTGACCATCACATGTGACATCTACTCGGGACAAAAAGACCAGTCGATTTTGAAGCAACTGGGAGATCAGGCCGTTGTGGATGGGGTGGACGCCATCATCCCCATTGGTACCACCGCCGCCCAGGTGATGACCCTATGCGCCCAGGACACCCAGACCCCCGTGGTATATGCCGCGGTTTCCGACCCGGAAGGGGAGGACCTGACGGGCATTGACTATGTGACCGGCACCAGCGATGCCCTGGAGACCAGTGCCATTCTGGATATGATGCTCACCCAAAACCCCAATACCAAGAAGGTGGGGTTGCTCTACTCCCTGTCGGAGGGAAATTCGGAAACCCCCATTCAGGAGGCCAAGGAGTATCTGGACAGTAAGGGGATCTCCTATGTGGAGCAGACGGGCAACACCAACGATGAAGTGATCGCCGCCGCCTCTGCCCTGGTGGCGGACGGAGTGGATGCCATCTTCACCCCTACGGATAACGTGGTCATGGCGGCGGAACTGGCTATCTATCAGAAGCTGGCCCAGGCAGGGATTCCCCACTACACCGGAGCGGACTCCTTCGTGCGCAACGGAGCTTTTGCCACTTGTGGTGTGAACTACACCGATCTAGGTGCCCGCACCGCAGACCTGGCCTATCAGGCCATGACGGAAGGCGTAGCCGGCATGAAGGATGTCTACTACATGGAGGGCGGTTTGATCACCGTCAACACCGAGACGGCGAAGACCTTGGGCATTGACCCCCAGATCTTTGCGGATATGGGAACGCTGGTGGAAGTGACCACCACCCAGGAATAAACCAGAAATACCCCGTGGGTCGTGGATCATCCACGGCCCACGGGGTCGTGAGGAGTTGAGCGCATGCTTTACATTGTACAGACGGCCTTGGAACTGGGATTTCTATATGCCCTGGTGGCTATGGCTCTGTTTTTGAGCTACCGCATTCTGGACATTGCTGATCTGACCACGGATGGGGCCTTTGTGCTAGGAGCGGCGGTGTCGGTGACGGTGACCGCCGCAGGCCATCCGATCTTGGCCATCCCGGCGACCATGGCTACGGGAGCCTGTGCCGGGTTTGTCACCGCCTTTTTGCAGACTCGCCTGGGGGTGCCCTCCATCTTGGCGGGCATCATCACCAACACAGGTCTGTATACTGTGAACTTGATGGTGATGGGGTGGAGCTCCAACGTGAGCCTGTTGAAGGACGACACCATCTTCTCCTTGTTCCGCAAGACTGGGATTGGAGGGGCTTGGTATGATACGGTGCTGGCAGGGGGTGTGACCGTGCTGATGGCGGTGTTGTTGGTGCTCTTTCTGGGCACCCGCCTGGGCCTGTCCATTCGGGCCACCGGCGACAATCGAGATATGGTGCGGGCCTCCTCCGTAAATCCCACCTTTACCATCACCGTGGGGCTGTGTATCGCCAATGCGCTGACCGCCCTGTCTGGAGGAATGGTGGGACAGTATCAGCGTACAGCGGACATCAACGGCGGCACGGGAATTGTGGTCATCGGTCTGGCCTGTCTCATCATCGGTGAGACCGTGTTGGGCCGACGCTCCATCCTCAAGGGATCCATAGCGGTCATTGTGGGCTCCATCCTCTACCGTCTGGTGTACGCCATTGTCCTCTACACCAAGGTGGTTCCGGTCGAGGGATTGAAGCTGGTGACTGCTTTCATTGTAGGCCTGGCCATTGCGGCCCCTGCCCTGCGCAGTTGGGCGGCCTTTCAGAAGAAAAAAGCCATGGCAGGGAAGGGAGGTAAAGGGTAAATGCTGAGTTTACAAGGAATTTCAAAAACCTTCTATCCCGGCACCATCAACGAGAAAACCGCCCTCTCCAACCTGTCTTTGGAGGTGAAGGATGGGGATTTCATCACCATCATCGGCTCCAACGGAGCGGGAAAGTCCACCTTGTTCAACGCCATTTCTGGGGTGTTTTATGTGGACGAGGGCACCATCACGCTGGGAGGACAGAACATCACCTATCGGCCGGAGCACAAGCGCAGCCGCACCATTGGACGGCTGTTCCAAGACCCCCTCAAAGGTACCGCGCCCCACATGACCATCGAGGAGAATCTGGCTCTGGCCTACCTGCGCTCCTCTCGCGGCAACGCCCCCTTCAGCCGTATCAGTAAGAAGGACCGGGCCATGTTCCGGGACCACCTGAGCTTGCTTGGCATGGGGCTGGAGGACCGGATGGGTCACCCGGTGGGGATGCTGTCCGGCGGACAGCGGCAGGCCCTCACGCTTCTCATGGCCACCCTGGTGCCGCCCCAGCTGCTGTTGTTGGATGAGCATACCGCCGCCCTGGACCCGGCCACCGCCGATCAGGTGTTGAAGCTGACCCGAGAGATTGTGGCCCGGGACCACATCACCTGTCTCATGGTCACCCACAACATGTCCCAAGCTCTGGAGTTGGGCAACCGCACGCTGATGATGGCCGAGGGGAAGGTGGTACTGGATGTGGAAGGGGAGCAGAGGGAGGGCATGACCGTCCAGGATCTCCTGGAGCAGTTCAAAGCGGGCACGGGCCAGCAACTGGACAATGACCGCATGCTGTTGTCTTAAAGAAAAAAGTCGTTCTCCCAAACTACGGGAGAACGACTTTTTTGTGCGTGCGGGGTTATTCCAATTCGAAGGCGCCGGTGTACAGCTGGTAGTACTTGCCCTTCTGAGCGATAAGGTCTTCGTGACTGCCCCGTTCGATGATGCGGCCCTGCTCCAGTACCATGATGGCGTTGGAGTTCTTCACGGTGGAGAGCCGGTGGGCGATGACAAAGACGGTGCGGCCATACATCAGAGCGTCCATACCCTTTTGCACGATGGCCTCGGTGCGGGTGTCGATGGAGGAAGTGGCTTCGTCCATAATCATGACGGGAGGATCGGCCACAGCAGCTCGGGCAATGGCCAGCAGCTGACGCTGCCCCTGGGAGAGGTTGGCACCGTTGCTGGTGAGCATGGTGTTGTAACCATGGGGCAGACGGGTGATGAAGTCATGGGCCCCGGCCAGCTTGGCGGCGGTGATGCACTCCTCATCGGTGGCCTCCAGCTGACCGTATCGGATGTTGTCCATCACGGTGCCGGTGAACAGGTTGGTATCCTGGAGCACGATGCCCAGAGAGCGGCGCAGGTCCGCCTTGCGGATGGTCATGATGTCAATGCCATCATAGAGGATACGGCCGTTGTGAATGTCATAGAAACGGTTGATGAGATTGGTGATGGTGGTTTTGCCGGCGCCGGTGGCACCCACAAAGGCCACCTTTTGACCGGGCTTGGCAAAGAGGGTGATGTCATGGAGTACAGTCTTTTCCGGCACATAGCCAAAGTCCACATGCTCAAAGCGCACATCACCGGTGAGTCGGGTGTAGTGGAAGGAACCGTCCGCCTGGGGCACTTTCCAGGCCCAGACGTTGCTGCGGTAGGAAACTTCATGGAGAGAACCATCGGCTTGTTCCTGGACGTTGACCAGGGTGACGTTGCCCTCATCCACCTCGGGCTCCTCGTCCATCAGCTCAAAAATCCGGTGGGCGCCAGCCATGCCCATGACCACCAGGTTGATCTGCTGGGACACCTGGCCGATGGTACCAGTGAACTGCTTGGTCATGTTGAGGAAGGGCACCACAATGCTGATGCTGAAAGCCATGCCGGAGAAGCTCAGATTGGGGGCTTTGGTGACAAGAAGAATGCCGCCCACAATAGCTACCAGGGCGTAAATGACGTTGCCGGTGTTCATCAGGATGGGCATGAGGGTGTTGGCGAAGGTGTTGGCCTGCTTGGAGTCGGACATGAGGGCGTCGTTGAGACGGTCGAAGTCGGCGCAGGTCTCCGCCTCGTGGCAGAACACCTTCACCACCTTCTGACCGTCCATCAGCTCCTCCACGAAACCTTCCACCTTGCCCAGAGACTTCTGCTGCCGCTGGAAGAAGGAGGCAGAGCGGCCGCCAATGGAGCGGGTGGCCTTTACCATGACCAGGGAGCCCAGGAGGATGACCAGACTGAGCCAGAGACTATAGTAAAGCATGATTACCAGCACGGAAAGAATGGTAACGATCATGGACAGCAGCTGAGGGAAGCTCTGGGCCACCATCTGGCGCAGCGTATCGATGTCGTTGGTATAGTGGCTCATGATGTCGCCATGGTCGTTGGTGTCAAAGTAGCGCAGAGGCAGGTTCTGCATGCCGTCGAACATCTTCACACGCAGCTTTTTTAAGAGCCCCTGGGTAATGATAGCCATCATCTGAGTCCATACGATGGTGGAGATCAGGGCCAGGCCATACATGGTGGCCAAAATGGCCACCAGGCGAAGAATCCGGGGGGCGGCAGAGGTCCAGTCACCGGCCTGCCAGCTGCCCTCGATGACAGCAATGATCTTTTGCATGAACACGGTGGGAAGACTACCCACGATGGCACTGAACAGGATGCAGACCAGGGCGATGGGCATGAGCACGGGGAAAAACTCGAAGAGGGTGCGCATCAGGCGGACAAAGGTGCCTTTGCGATTGATGGGGGTGTTAGGCTTCATCGTCCTGTCCTCCTTTGTTTTGAGATTCGTAGACTTCCTGATAGATGGGGCTGGACTTTATCAGTTCCTCATGGTTGCCCATGGCCACGATGCGGCCACCATCCATAATCAGAATCCGGTCGGCGTCCTGTACAGAGGCCACACGCTGGGCTACGATGATCTTGGTGGTGTCGGGGATGAACTCCCGAAAGGCTTTGCGGATGAGGGCGTCCGTCTTGGTGTCCACGGCTGAGGTGGAGTCGTCCAGAATGAGTATCTTGGGCTTTTTCAGGAGAGCCCGGGCGATGCACAGGCGCTGCTTCTGGCCGCCGGAGACGTTGACGCCGCCCCGCTCCAGATATGTATCGTATTTGTCGGGGAAAAGCTGTATGAACTCGTCGGCCTGGGCCAGACGGCAGGCCTCCATGAGCTCCTCGTCGGTGGCGTCAGGGTTGCCCCAGCGTAGATTTTCCTTGATGGTTCCAGAGAAGAGCACATTCTTTTGCAGAACCACAGACACCGCATTGCGCAGCGTGTCCAGATCATAGTCCCGAACATCCACGCCGCCCACCCGGACGGTACCCTGGGTGGCATCATACAGACGGGGGATGAGCTGGATGAGGGAGGATTTGGAGGAGCCGGTGCCGCCCAGAATGCCCACGGTCTCGCCGGAACGGATATGCAGGTCAATCTGGGACAGGGCGTCGCGCTCAGCATCCTCAGAATACTTGAAGTCCACCCCATCAAAGTCAATGGAACCGTCGGCCACCTCCATGACGGGAGTGGCGGGGCTGGTGATGGTGCTGCACTCCTGGAGCACCTCCACGATCCGGTGGGCGGACTCGGCAGAAATGGTAATCATCACAAACACCATGGACAGCATCATCAGGCTTACAAGAATCTGAAAGCTGTAGATGAACAGGGAGGACAGCTTGCCCACGGTGAGGGCCACACCTTGGGTGCTGATGATGAAGTAAGCGCCCAGGCCCAGGATGAGGCAGGTGGCGGTGTACAGGCAGAACTGCATCAGGGGGGAGTTAAAGGCCATGATCCGTTCGGCCCGGGTGAAGTCCCGGCATACGTCCTCGGCGGCGGTGGCGAATTTTTCTTTCTCGAAATCCTCTCGCACATAGGACTTGACCACCCGCATGGCCTGTACATTCTCCTGGATGGAGTTGTTCAGCGTGTCGTATTTGCGGAACACCTTGACAAACAGGGGATGTACCTTGCAGATGATGACGGCAAGACCAATGGCAAGCACGGGGATGGTAAACAGGAAGATAAAGGCCATGGAACCGCCCATGATAAAGGCCATGATGAAGGAAAAAACCAACATCAGGGGGAAGCGAATGGCGCCCCGAATGATCATCATAAAGGCCATCTGTACGTTGGTCACGTCGGTGGTCATACGGGTGACCAGAGAGGAGGTGGAGAAGCGGTCAATGTTGGCAAAAGAGAACTTCTGAATGTTGTAGAACATATCTCGGCGCAGGTTTCGGGCATAGCCGGCGGACGCAGATGCGGCAGTAATACCGGCCACACGTCCAAAATAAAGGGAAAAACCGGCCAATACAATGAGCACGACACCGTAGGTCAAAATGGTGGACAGTTCACAGTTGTTTTGAATTTCCAAAACCAAATTGGCGGTCAAGAAGGGGATGATACATTCGATGATGACTTCCAGAGTGACAAACAAGGGGGTCAATAGGGCGTCTCGTTTGTACTCTCGGATGGATTTTGCCAGAAGCCTAATCATACTCCGATTCTCCTTTACTGAAAGATGATTGATAAAAATACGTTATCCAGTATACACACTTTATATAAAATATGATAGCGGCAACTCCCACAAAAAACTGCACCATGAATTGGAATCCATGCGAATTTTATCCGAAAAAGAGAGCAACCCGCACACTAAGTGCGGGCTGCTCAACTTGTGGGTTCGAAACATGGAGGAAGGAGAAAAACGAAGTTAGCGAGAGCTAACTATGGGATAAATATATCATCGAAAAAGAAGGTTGTCAAGGATTTTTCAAGAAAAAACAAATGGATTATGTTGGAAAAGGGTTGAAATGAGAAGAATGGCATGGTATACTAACCTGTAAACGTGTAAAACTGCCCGACAAGACAGGCAGCGAGGAATTTATAGAACGAAGGGAACGATTTTTTCATGTCCGGACATTCCAAGTGGCATAATATTCAAAAGACCAAGGGCGCAGCAGATGCCAAGCGCTCTCAGACCTTTACTAAGATTGCCCGTGAGCTGATTGTGGCAGTCAAGACCGGCGGCAGCGGCGATCCCAACAACAACTCCCGTCTGGCCACCGTTATTGCCAAGGCCCGAGCGGCTAACATGCCCAACGACAACATCAAGCGTACCATTGAAAAGGCCTTGGGTTCCGGCAACTCCAACGACTATGAGGCCATCACCTATGAGGGATACGGCCCCAGCGGCGTGGCTGTGATCGTGGAGGCTCTGACTGATAACCGCAACCGCACCGCCTCTGAGGTGCGCCACTACTTCGACAAGTTTGGCGGCAACCTGGGTGCCACCGGTTGCGTGTCCTGGTCCTTTGACCAGAAGGGCGTGCTCATCATCGAGCGGGAGGACCTGGACGAGGACACCGTGATGATGGATGCGCTGGACTGCGGCGCCTCCGACTTTGAGCCGGAAGAGGAGTGCTTTACCATCTACACCGATCCCGACTCCTTCGCCGATGTGGTATCTGCCATGGAGGAGAAGGACTACACCTTCGCCTCTGCCAAGGTGGAGATGGTGCCGCAGAACTACGTCACCCTCACCGATCCTAAGGACATCCAGAACATGGAGAAGATGATCGACATCATGGAGGACAACGACGACGTCCAGAACATCTACCACAACTGGGATCAGGAATAAGAACGCCAATGCCCCCTCCGGCGCAGCCGGAGGGGGCATATTTCATTCATTGTTTACCCAGTTGCGTGTTCTTTTGATAGGCAGCCAGAACGGCCTGGATGGCGGCGTGGCGCAGTCCGTTTTCCTCCAGAGCAGCTACCCCGGCAATGGTGGAACCACCGGGGGAGCACACGGCATCCTTGAGGGCCCCGGGGTGTTGCCCTGTCTGGAGTACCATGGCGGCGGCACCCAGTAAGGTCTGGGCGGCGTACTCCATGGCCTGCTTGCGGGGGAGTCCCACCATCACCCCGCCGTCGGCCAGAGCCTCCAGGAAAGGATAGACGAAAGCGGGGCCGCATCCAGCTACTGAGGTAAAGGCATCCATATGGGATTCCTCGATGAGATCCACCCGGCCGGAGCGGGAGAGAATGTCCTTCACCGCTTGAATATGGGGTTCCGGGGTGTTGGGAGCGGCGCACAGGGCGGACATGCCCTGGCCAATCTCCACACAGGTGTTGGGCATGAGCCGCAGCAGCGGAATGTCCTGGGCTTTGAGGGGGAGAAAGGAGCGCAGGGTGTCCAAGGTTACCCCGGCTGCCACGGAGATCAACACCTTGGGGGAAGACGCTTCCAGAGCGGGGGCTAGTTGAGCCAACACCGAGGCGAGCAGGTGGGGCTTGACACATAAAAAGATGTAGTCGGCCTGGTTTACAGCCTGGATATTATCCTGGGCCACGTGACAGCCCAATTCTTGGGCTAGCACTTGGGCCTTGGATTGGGTACGGTTGGCCAGATAGACCTGCTGGGGGCCCACACTTCGACAGGCCGCCCGGGCCAGAGCAGAGCCCATATTGCCGCAGCCAATAAAAGCAACACGAGACATGAGAAAACCTCCTTATGCCTGACGAACGTAGCGGTTGATGGCGCAGAGAATGGCCCGCAGGGAAGCCCGGCTGATGTTGTGGCTCTTACCCACGCCGAACACGTCCTGACCATTGGGGGCTTTCAGGTGGATGTAGCACACCGCCTGGGTGTCCGAACCGGAGGAGATGGCGTGCTCTTTGTAGTCCACGAATTGATAGCCGTCGATGGGGGCAACAGGCAGGTTGTGCAGGGCATTAAAGAAGGCGTCGATGGGTCCGTTGCCTTTGCCCTCCACCTGCATGGACTGACCCTTGTAGCTCACTTCGCCGGTAAACTTCACCCAACTGGCGTCTCCATGGCGGGCATTCTCCTGGAAGCTGTGTCGTTCCAGCTGATAGGTCTTGGGCACGGAGAGATACTCTTGGTCGAAGAGGTGGAAAATTTGCTCCGGCTTGAGTTCCTTCCCCACCCGGTCGGATTCCTTTTGCACCACGGCTCCAAACTCGGCGTGCATAGCCTTGGGCAGGTCATAGCCAAAGCTCTGCTGCATGATAAAGGCGGCGCCGCCCTTGCCCGACTGGGAATTAATGCGGATGATGGGCTCATACTCCCGGCCCACGTCAGCGGGGTCAATGGGCAGATAGGGCACTTCCCACATGTCGGTGCCGCTATCCTGCATGTAGTGATAGCCCTTGTTGATGGCGTCCTGGTGACTGCCGGAGAAGGCGGTGAACACCAGCTCGCCTACATAGGGCTGACGCTCTCCAATTTTCATCTTGGTGCATCGCTCATACATGTCGCGGATTTGGTTGATGTTGTGGAAGTCCAGCTGAGGGTCAATGCCCTGGGTCCACATGTTCATGGCAAGGGTCACCATGTCCACGTTGCCGGTGCGCTCACCGTTTCCAAACAGGGTGGCCTCCACCCGGTCAGCCCCGGCCAGCAGGCCCAACTCGGTGGTGGCCACGCCGGTGCCCCGGTCATTGTGGGGGTGCAGGGAGATGATGGCCCGTTCCCGACCGGGCAGGTTGCGGATGAAATATTCCAGCATGTCGGCAAATTGGTTGGGCATGCAGTTTTCTACGGTGGTAGGCAGGTTTAGAATGACGGGGTTTTCCGCCGTGGCGTGGAGGTGATCCAGCACGGCGGCGCAGATTTCCACAGCGTAATCCATCTCCGTGCCCATGAAGGACTCAGGGGAGTATTCAAAGCGCAGGTTGGTGCCGCCCTCTATGACGGGCTGGGCCATTTCATAGATGAGGTCGGCGGCATCGGTGGCGATTTTGGTGATCCCGGCGCAGTCCATCCCAAATACAACCTTGCGTTGCAGGGTAGAGGTGGAGTTGTAGAAGTGGAGAATTACATTCTTGGCCCCACGAATGGCCTCAAAGGTACGGCGAATGAGGTGCTCCCGGGCTTGCACCAGTACCTGAATGGTGACATCATCGGGGATATGGCCTCCGTCAATGAGCTCCCGGCAGATTTCAAACTCCGTCTCCGAGGCGGAGGGAAAGCCGATCTCAATTTCCTTGATCCCGATGTCCAGCAGGGTGTGGAAATACTCCAGCTTTTCCTGAAGGTTCATGGGGTCGATGAGGGCCTGATTTCCGTCCCGCAGGTCCACGGAGCACCAGATGGGGGCGTGGGTCAACACCTTGTCCGGCCAAGTGCGGTTGGTGATGGGCTGGGGTTGGAAGGGAATATACTTTTGAAAGCCTGGTTTCAAATTCATGGGGAACTTCCTCCTTTATTCCAGTGCGGGGATGAAAAAACGCCCCCGACTTCCTACGTCAGGGGCGTAAAATACGCGGTACCACCCTAATTCCGTTTACAGTTGCCTGTAAACGCTCACGACCTCCAACAAGGCCTCGACCTGTAACGGGATCGCCCGTCCGCCCTTACTTCACATCGTTCGGGACGGCGGCTCCGGGGCCAGTATACACACAGGGACTTCCACCGGCTTGCACCGCCCACCGGCTCTCTGAAGAAAATCAGCTGTGTCTTCTTCCCATCTTTGCCTTTTACTCAGTGATATTTTAGCGGAACAAAGCAGGTTTGTCAAGGAACAAAGGAATGGAAAAAAGATGGGAAGAAATTGTGAAAAATGTATTGACAGAATGAAAAGACTATGGTAGGATAACTCTTGCATTTGGGCTGCAACCTCCTTTACGGAGAGGTGTCCGAGTGGTTTAAGGAGCTAGTCTTGAAAACTAGTGACTCGAAAGGGCCGTGGGTTCGAATCCCACCCTCTCCGCCAACTTTATATTTTTCACAATTCGGATTTGCGGAAGTACCCAAGAGGCCGAAGGGGCTCCCCTGCTAAGGGAGTAGGCGGTCTAAAGCCGCGCGAGGGTTCAAATCCCTCCTTCCGCGCCAGAAAAGGACCTTAATGCTGTTGCATTGAGGTCCTTTTCTTTTTTTGTGATGCACATAGAAATTTCATGGAAATGAGGGAATAGCAGATGAAGTGTCTGACGGAGCTACCGCAGGGATATGAAAGGATGATGTCCATTGACCTGCAAAAAGATAAGAAGCTTTTTCTGATTGTGAATGGGGGAGCCCTGTTCATCATGATACTACTGATTGCGATTGGAAACATGATAGTGCCAGTCTCCAGCTTGTTTTCCGGCTGGAACTTGGCTCTTGTCCTGTTTGGCATCGTAGTATACATGGTTTTACATGAATGGGTACACGGTTTGTGTATGAAGTATTTCGGTTCCAAAACCGTTACATATGGATTTACTGGGGTCTATGCCTATGCAGGGAGCAGAGATTACTACAGCAAAAGAATGTATATGGTGATTGCCTTAGCTCCGGTGGTGATTTGGGGAATCGTGTTGCTGTTGCTGAACACCATGGTGGACATGAAGTGGTTTTGGGGGATTTATTTTATACAAATCACAAATTTGTCTGGTGCTGCCGGGGACCTCTATGTAACATGGTTGTTTTCCAGATTGCCGGAGCAGATTCTCATTCAAGATTCTGGAATTTCTATGGTAGTATACAGCGCAGCCAGGTAGCAGATGTGGTGAAGGGTGCCGAAGTAAGATAGATGAGATAGGGTGTTCTGATAAAAAAGGCCCCCTCTGTAACCGTCCAGTTACAGAGGGGGCCTTTAGGGAACAGAAACAGGCCATGGCTACAAAAGCCCCAACCAGGTTGCCAGATTGATGCCAAATCCCATCACACACAGAACCAAGATGGTAATGAGCACCCAATAGCACCAGCGGCGGAAAAACAGCGCGCGCCGCTGGTCCCGTTTGGAAGGATGATCCATGGGGGTTTCTCCTTTCGTTCATGGGAGAGAGCAGCCATCAGTACGCCACGACAACGCCGCCATTGTTGGCGTAGAAGGAACTGATGCCCCGGGTTTCCGTAATGAGGACATCGGACACTTCACAGGTTTTCAGAATCATCATGCGCAGATACTCGGCTCGTTCCCGGCACAGGCAGTGGGCGATGCAAAGCAGCTTGCCTTTGTGGTTTTCATCGGCGGCGATGATGTCTACCAGCTTGTTCAGAGCCTGCTTGATGGACAAAGCCTGGGTATGTTTTTTGATTTCTCCCTCAGGAGTGGACCCCATTACCAGCTTCACCCGAAGGGCTCCGGTGACCAGGGACTGCACACGGGTCAGACGCCCAGCTTTGCGCAGAATGTCCAGGTTTTCCAACACGAACAGGGTGTTCATCTCGGTGATATACTTCTCCACCTGGGACACCACCTGGGCGAAGGGCAGACCTGAGGAGGCCAGTTCAGAAATTTTCAGAGCAATGAGGGTTTCCCCGGCAGAGGCAGAGCAGGAATTGAACACCCGGATGTTCTGCCCTGGATGCTCCTCCACAAACATCTGGGCAGCTTGCCAGGCACTGTTGTGGGAACCGGAGAGCAGGGCGGAGAGAGTGACCACATAGATGTCCCCGTCCACGGCCTCAAAAGCGTCCAGATAGTCCGCCGGGGAAGGGCATGCGGTGTGGGAAGCTTCTTGACACTTCGCCATGGCATCCACCAGGGACTGGGGCACCAAGGTATCATCGTCCCGAAATTCGGACTTTCCCACATAGATGGACAGGGGAACGCTATGGAAAATGCCGGACTTGAGCAGTTCGGGGCTGAGATCGCAGCAGCTGTCAACAATAATTTTAAAACTCATAAACAAAAACCCCTAATATCATTTTTGCAATTAAATTCTAGCAGACCCAAGGAGCAAAGTCAAGGAAAGAAGGGGGAGAGGGTGGGAGTATTTACAAATTGGAAATAACTGCTGAGCATGAAATTGTGGAAAAAGTTCCTTGACGATGACTCGATTTCATAGTAAAATAGTGGGGATAAAGAAAAAAGAGGTGTGCACACAGTGAATCAACTGCTCAATTCAAATGCCATTTACCGGGTCGGCTGCTATGACACCGATATTGATCTGTTCGAAAGTCAGTATGTGGTGCCCCATGGCGTCACCTACAACTCCTACGTGATTGTGGACGAGAAAGTGGCCATTCTGGACACGGTGGACCCCCACAAGACTCAGGAGTGGCTGTCCAACCTGGACGAAGTGCTGGGCACTCGTCAACCCGACTATTTGGTGGTGCACCACATGGAGCCGGACCACGCTGGTAGTATATCCCAACTGACCCAGCGTTATCCCCAAATGAAGCTCATTGGCAATGCCAAGACCTTCCCCATGCTGAAACAGTTCACCGGCGTGGATTACACCGACCGGGCTGTGGTGGTCAAGGAGGGCGACGTGGTGGAGCTGGGTGAACACAGCCTCACCTTCGTGATGGCCCCCATGGTGCACTGGCCCGAGGCTATGGTGTCTTATGAGGCTAAGGAGAAGGTGCTCTTCTCCGCCGACGGCTTTGGCCGTTTTGGGGACGACAACCCTGAGACGGAGTGGGTGGAGGAAGCCCGCCGCTACTACTTGAACATTGTGGGCAAGTTTGGCCCTCAGGTACAAGCCCTGCTGAAGAAGGCTGCAGGCCTGGACATCGCCACCATCTGCCCCCTCCACGGACCTGTGCTCACAGGGGACAGCATCGGGCTGGCCTTGGAGAAGTACAACCTGTGGAGTACCTATCAGCCGGAGGAGAAGGGCGTGCTGGTGGCCTATGCTTCCATCCACGGCAACACTGCCAAGGCTGCTCTGGAGCTGGTGGACATGCTCCGGGCGGAGGGTGTGAAGGTGGAGGCCATCGACCTGACCCGTGAGGACTGGGCGAAGGCTGTGGCCAAGGCATTCCAGTACACCAATCTGGTGCTGGCCGCCTCCACCTATGACAACTTCGTCTTTACGCCCATGGCTACATTCCTCTATCGCCTGAAGACCAAGGCGTTCCAGAACCGCACCGTGGCTCTGGTGGAAAATGGGACTTGGGCGCCTTTGGCCGCCAAGGAGATGCGTGCCGCTCTGGAGCAGCTGAAGAACATCACCATCCTGGACCAGGTGGTCACCATCCGCTCTGCGCTGGATGAGACCAGCCGTGCTGCTCTGAGTGAGTTGGCCCATGCGGTCAAGGCCACCCTGGAGTGATTGATTGATCCAAACCATCTGAAAAGGGGCAAGCTCGAGGCTTGCCCCTTTTTTCCGCAAAGGAGAATGTTTTGTGAAGCAGATTTGGCAAGGGACCTTTGTCCGTTTTTTGTTGGTGGGCGTGCTGAACACCGCGGTAGGCTTTGGCGTGATGTTTGCCCTTTACAATCTGGCGGGGCTGCACACCTGGGGCGAGCTGGGCTACTGGCTGTCCTCGGCGGCCAACTATGTGGTGGGAAGTGTGGTCAGCTATTTCCTCAATAAACACTTTACCTTCCGCAGTGCCGAGACGGGCTGGCAGGTGGTTGTACGCTTTACCCTGAACATTGTTGTGTGCTGGGTGTTGGCCTATGGCCTGGCCAAGCCTGCGGTGGCGGTGGTGCTGTCCGGCATGCCTTTGACGGAGCAGATGCAGGGCAACCTCACCATGCTGGTGGGGGCCGGACTGTTTGTGCTGCTCAACTATGTGGGCCAGCGGTTTTTTGCGTTCCGCAATACAGAAGAGAAGAAGTGAGTTTGGAGGAGGGCGTGGAAGATGGAGCTGCGTGTGGGAATCTGCGACGACAGCCAGACCGACGGGGCGTATGTGGGCAGTCTGTTGTCCCGCTGGGCCGCAGAGCGGGGCATCACCCTCCATACGGAGCAGTTCCCGTCGGCGGAGAGTTTTCTGTTCCGCTACGCCGAGGAAAAGCGGTTTGACCTGCTGCTGCTGGACATTGAGATGGGACAGTTGGACGGGGTGAGCCTGGCCAAGCAAATCCGGCAGGGCAACCAGCAGGTGCAGATCGTATTTATTACCGGGTATTCCGACTACATCGCTGAGGGGTACGAGGTGGCAGCGCTCCACTATCTCCTTAAGCCGGTGAACGGGGACAAACTGCGCACGGTGCTGGATCGGGCGGTGGACAAGGTGCGACAGGGGGAGCGGGTGCTGACCCTGGGGCAGGGGGGCGAGATGGTGCGCATTCCCCTGGGGGAAATCCGCTATCTGGAGGTATGCCGCAACTATGTGACGGTACACGCCAAGGAAGATTACACCACAAAATCCACCCTGAGCGGACTGGAAGAGGAGCTGGACGGCCGGTTTCACCGCCTGGGCCGCTCCATGGTGGTGAATCTGGAGATGGTGCGTCGGGTGACCAAAACTCAGGTGATGCTATCCGACGGAAGCGTGCTGCCCTTGCCCCGAGGGGCCTATGAGCCATTGAATCGGGCCATCATCGCCCACAGTTGAGGAGGCTGCCATGGGACTTCTATCTAAACGGGTGAACGAGAAATTGGAAAACTACCAGCGGGAACTGCTGGACACCCACTATCAAGAGGTGGAGAACATGTACCGGCAAATCCGGGGCTGGCGGCACGACTACCGCAACCACATCCAGACCATGAAGGCCTACGCCGCCCAGGGGGATCTGGAGGCCATTCGGGCCTATCTGGACTTGTTGGACACGGATTTGAACACCGTGGACACGGTGGTGAAAACGGGCAACGCCATGGCAGATGCCATTTTGAACAGCAAAATCTCGCTGGCCAAGGCCCGGGACATTCCCGTGCAAGTGGATGCCCATATCCCGGTGAAACTCACTATGTCCGAGCTGGACCTGTGTGTCATTTTGGGCAATCTCTTTGACAACGCCATGGAGGCCAGCTTGGCCCTGCCATCCCAGGAGCGGCTCATACGGGTGTATATGGACATGAAGGGCACCCAGCTGTATATCTCCTTCACCAACTTCACCGCCACGGGCAAGCTGTCCAAGGTGGGGGAGGTCTTCCGCACCACCAAAGGGGAGGGCCACGGCTTTGGGCTGGTGCGCATGGATGACATTGTGGAGCGGCTGGACGGGTACTTAAGCCGCAACAGCGAGGCGGGGGCCTTTACCACTGAGATCTTAATTCCACAGCTGTGAGGTGCAGTTCGGCACCCCAGATTTGCCATTCGTCCCCGGATCACTCCGGGGACGAATTTTTGTGATAAGGTACCGGTGAGGTGAGAACATGAAAGAGAAGAAGAAAAAGCCCGCATATAATATGTGGCAGAATACCGCCTACTTTGTCAGGGCGGCGTGGGACAACTGCCCCTCGGTGCTGCTCATCTGTCTGCTGTTGGCGGTGGCCACCGCTGGGGCCACGGTGGTGGAAATGCTCTTTGTCCCCGTGGTGCTGGGGCAAGTGGAGGGGCATGTGCCGCTTTCTAAGTTGCTGGCCACCATCGGGGTGTTTACCCTGGGCCTGTTGCTGCTGTGGGGGGGGAAGAGTTATTTGAACATCAATGCTGTCTTTGGTAGAGTGGAGGTACGGGAGATCATCGTGGATCGGGTTTCCCGTAAGGTGACGGGAACGTCCTATATAAACCTATTGGACACCAAATTCCGACAGCATGAAAACCTAGCCTATCGCACCACCGACAGCAACGCAGATGCAGCAGAGGCCATCTGGACTACCTGGACAGATATTTTGACCAATGTGCTGGGTTTTGTGGTATACCTGCTTTTGCTCACGGGGCTCAGCGGTTGGATGGTGGGGCTGGTGATCCTCACCACGGCGGTAGGCTTCCTGGTCAGCGAACATTTACAGGGCTGGGGCTACCGCCACCGGGAGGAGCGGGCGGCCAGCATGAATGCCATGCGGTATGTCAAAGGGGTTGCCACCAGGCGGGAGTACGCCCAGGATCTTCGGATTTTTGGCCTGCGCCCTTGGCTGGATGAGGTGTGGGGCAGTGCCATGAGTGCCTACCAGGCCTTTCTGACCCGGCGGGAGCGGGTGTACTTTCTCACTTATGTGGTGGATGCCCTGCTCACCCTGCTGCGCAATGGGGGAGCTTATGCCTACCTTATCTGGCTGACCCTGACCCAGGGCCTGCCCGCCTCCCAGTTTGTGCTGTACTTTGCTGCCATCAGCGGCTTTAGCCAGTGGGTGAAGGGCATCATGGAGCAGTTCTCCACCCTCCACCGCCAGAGCCTGGAGTTATCCAATCTGCGGGAGTTTTTGGAGTGGCCGGAGCCTTTTCTCTTTGATGAGGGAGAGGCGTTGCCTCAAGGCTTGAAGGACTGTGAAATCAAGTTGGATCATGTGTCCTACCGCTATCCCGGCGCAGAGGAGGACACCATCTTCGATTTCTCCTTCACCCTCCATCCTGGGGAGAAGGTGGCCATTGTGGGCCTCAACGGGGCGGGCAAGACCACCTTGGTCAAGCTGCTGTGCGGCTTTTTGGACCCCACCCAGGGGTGTGTCCGCCTCAATGGGGTGGACATCCGCACCTACAACCGAAGGGAATACTATCATCTGTTTTCCGCCGTATTCCAAGAGTTTTCTGTGCTGGACACCGGTGTGGCGGTGAATGTGGCCCAGCGGGTGGAGGGGATTGACCGAACCCGTGTGGCAGAGTGCCTGGAAAAGGCGGGGCTGACCCAGGCGGTGGAGGCCCTGCCCAAAGGGATGGACACTCCCGTGACCCGAAATGTGTTTGAGGACGGGGTGGAGTTGTCCGGGGGACAGATGCAGCGGCTGATGCTGGCCCGGGCCCTGTACCGGGACGCACCGATGGTGGTGCTGGACGAGCCCACGGCGGCTTTGGACCCTCTGGCGGAGCACGACATCTACATGAAGTACAATTCCATGACCCAGGGGAAGAGCTCTCTGTTTATCTCCCACCGGCTGGCCTCCACCCGGTTCTGTGACCGGATTCTCTATTTGGAGCATGGACGCATTGCGGAGGAGGGCACCCACCAGTCCCTGTTGGATTTGGGCGGCGGGTACGCCAAGCTGTTTGAGGTGCAGAGCCGCTACTACCAGGAAGGAGGGGAGCAGTGATGGAGAAAACCAAGTCTTGGGGAGAAAGCCTACGCCTGACCTTTCGGGGGTGGCGTATCTGGTGGAAACTGCGCCCCACTCTTCTGGTGTCCATGGCCCTGTCGGCGGCAGTTCAGGCAGTGATTCCGTATACATCCATCTACTTCTCTGCTCGTATCATTGGGGAGCTATCCCAAGGGCGGGACCTCCGGGTATTGGCCTGGTGGGTGGGCCTGTTGTTGGGGTTCACCGCTGGCTTGTTGCTTCTGGGAGGTGCCCTTTCTCGTTGGGTAACTTGGGAGAAAGAGCAGTCCTATATCTGGGATGACAAGCTGAACATGGATAAGATGATGGATTTGGATTATGCTCTTGTGCAAGAGAAAGAAATCTACGATTTATATGAGCAAATCCAGCAGAATTTTCTGTGGGGCGGCTGGGGCATGTGTAATCTGCTGAAATACTTCTCCAACGGTCTGACCTATGCCTTACGGGTCATCGTGGGTATTGTGTTGTCAGCGGGACTAGTGGCTCTACAAATTCCTCAAAATCATGTCCTGGTATTTTTGAACCACCCACTGTGCATGGTGGTTGTGGTGGCGGTGATGTTGGGGGTGGCCTTTCTCTCCCCGGTGTGTGCCAACCGCAGCAATGCCTACTGGGGCATGAACGGAGAAGAAATGCGTCTGGGGAACCGGATTTTTTCTCGATTTGGGTTTGATTGCAATGACTCCAGTCGGGCATTGGATATGCGCATCTATGAACAACAACCCAATGTGTGCCAAGTCTATCTCCGAAAGCATGCTACATTTACGACGGACTCTAGAATGGCCCGGTGGGGCAGAGGCTCCATGGGGCTGTGGGCGGCGGCTGGCAAGGGCATTTCTGCCCTACTCACCGGAGTGGTGTACCTGTATGTGTGTCTGAAAGCCTGGGCGGGAGCCTTTGGCGTGGACGGCATCACCCAGTATGTGGGGGCCGTGACCACTCTGTTTGCCGGAGTAGCTGGCCTGATGGAGACCTTGGGAGAACTCCAGTGCAACGCCCGGTATCTGTCCGTCGGTCTGGAATTTCTGGACGTGGAAAACCAGATGTACCAGGGCTCCCTCACCACAGAAAAACGCTCCGACCGCAACTACCAAGTGGAGTTCCGGGACGTGTCCTTCCGCTACCCGGATAGCGAGGCCTGGGCCCTGCGCCATGTGAACCTGAAATTCCAGGTGGGCAGCCGTCTGGCAGTGGTGGGGGAGAACGGCAGCGGCAAGTCCACCTTCATCAAGCTCCTGTGTCGTCTCTACGACCCCACCGAGGGAGAGATTTTGTTAAACGGCATCGACATCCGCAAATATCAGTATCAAGACTACATCGCCATCTTCTCGGTGGTATTTCAGGACTTCCATCTGTTGGCCCTGCCCCTGGGCCAGAACGTGGCCGGGCGCACCCAGTACGATCGGGAGCGGGTGACCCAGTGCCTGACCCAAGCGGGGGCCATGGAGCGGGTGGAGGAGATGCCCCAGGGACTGGACACCTATCTCTACAAGGATCTGGAGAAGAAGGGCGTGGAGGTCTCCGGGGGCGAGGCCCAGAAAATCGCCATTGCCCGGGCTCTCTACAAGGATGCGCCCTTCATCATCCTGGATGAGCCCACAGCGGCCTTGGACCCCATCGCCGAGGCGGAGGTGTACAGTAAATTTGACCAGATCGCCGGGGACAAGACGGCGGTGTATATCAGCCATTGGCTGTCCTCCTGCAAATTCTGTGACGACATTGTGGTCTTTGATCACGGCCACATCGTCCAGCAGGGCACCCACCAACAGTTGGTGGAGGCGGAGGGCGTGTATGCCCAGCTGTGGCAGGCGCAAGCCCAGTATTATCAGAAACAAGAGGAATGAAACGAAGTCCCCCGGACGACCAGATCAATCTAGGTCGTCCGGGGGCTTTATGGTTAGGGGGCCAGGACATACACAGCCTTTCCGTTGGATTTGGCGTATTGCACGGTGCTGCCCGTGCCGCTGGGGGCTCCATTCCACACGGCGATCACCAATCCGCTGCGGTCGATCATATACCGGTTGCGGCGCTGGAAGCAGTCACAGCTGTATTGGGATTGGAGCAGAGTGATCTGGTTGCACCGTTGGAGGATGGAACGATAGCGGCGGCGGCTTTCGTAGGGCCAGCGGCTGGCCTGGTCCCGGCAGGGAAGGACACATTCCAAGGAAATGGAGTAGTCCCGTTGGAGCTCCAGCACCATTTCCACAGCCCAGGTGTCCACCCCTTGGGCCATGCCGGACAAAAAGTAGTGGATGTCGTGGTCGTGGATGGCGCATAAAATCTCACCTTTTAACCGGTGTTTCAAGTTGACACATCGGGGGTCGGTTTCGTTGTACCCCCAGGGGAAGGCCTGGGGACGATGACCCGTGAAGCAGCATGTGTAGTTTCTCATGTCCATAGACGCACCTCCGTAGGCTATAGATAGCCTATATAGTAGCATGTATAGCCTACAATGTCCAGCAGAATTGGATAAGCTATCTACAAACAATAAGGGGAGATAGCGATGGATACTGTAGCGGCGGTGCGCAATCGTATTTTGGAGTTATGTGGACAGAGGGAAATCAGTATTAACAGGTTGGCAACTTTAGCTGCCCTGCCTCCGTCCAGCATCAAGAATATCCTATATGGGAAAAGTCAGAACCCCAAAATAGTAACCATTAAAATGATCTGTGATGGACTTGGGATTACTTTGTCGGAGTTTTTCTCTACACCGGAATTTGATGCCTTGGAGCAAGAAATTAAATAGACAAACCAGAGTTCATGAGAAAGGGGCTTTGCACCAAACCCAGAATATGTTACAATGTGAGTAAGAACGTGATGAAAGGGATTGCTGTGTTGGGCATGGTGCTTGTGGGGGGGCGGGCGATACGCCGGCGTAGGCCTTGCGGTGTTTGCTGAACGACTACTCCTGGTCACCCTCTGCGCCGTGTCCAGCTGGGAGCTTCGGAAGTTTGTTTGTTCGTTGCCGGATGTGCTTTGGTGCCCAAACGTGGAGGTGGAAGAACATGGAGATTCTTGTTGAGTTCCTCTTGGAATTGGTGGTAGATGGTGGGATTGAGGCCAGCGGAAACAAGAACCTTAGCCGATGGATTCGTTATCCTTTGATGGTGCTGGTGATCCTGTTCTTTTGTGCGGTGATTGCCTTGGTGTTTTATATGGGAGTTTCGGTGTACACGGAGGAACCAGTTGCCTCTGTTTTGTTCTGCCTGTTGGGCCTGTTTTTGCTTGTGGGCACGATTTTGAAATTCCGAAAACTGTACATGACAAAGCAGCCAAAACGGGAAGGAGAGGGCACAAGTGGAGAAGGAATATGAGTGGAAATTCAAAGAGAATGGAGTGACTCATACCATCCTTTGTCAGGAGATGAATAACAAATACGTCCTGTGGGTGGATGATAAGCATTGGAAAACCGTTTATCGCAGATCCTTTCAGCATAGCCGTGGCGGCATTGATGAGGACATGATGCTGTTGGGAAAACCGTGTCATTTTGTGGTGTGGCAAAATGAGAGCGTGGAATTCTTTTTTGATGGAAGATCTTTGAACCAGCCGGAAGAGGAAGAGGAGACCGAAGATGCGTCCTATGAGGAGAGCCGCCGCCGGCACGAAACGATGATGCGGCGGTATTACTGGACGGTGGTGGTTCTCACCGCGCTGATCTGCGTGGCTTATTTCGTCATGGTGCTGTGCGGGAAAAATATGTCCGGTTGGACGGGATGTTTTGTGGCGGCCCTGGTCATTTTGATCGTCCATCTTTTCTTTCTTTTCAAAAAGCGAAAAGGATGAGCGGTACGGGACTTGTTTAGGACATCATCGACGCTTGCTGGCGGAATCATCCAAACCCTGCTACATCAGAAGGAAAACATGAAAAAGACATACAGCCCAGGCTCTTTTCCAAGGAGCCGCCTGGGCTGTCAGACTGTCAAAGAACCCCTGCTTTCATTATGCGAAAACAGGGGTTCTGGTCATACTTTATCAGAACAACAGGGTCTATGCCTGGTCTTCCGTTGTCATGGCAATAGTATGGCTCCAGTTTCTCGTACAGCCACTCATAATCCATAACTTTTTCCACTTTCCGAAGCAAATGATCTTGGGGCACCAATGCTTCCAGGTCTGTCACCACGGCTTCTTTTCTTAAATCCTTTCTCCACTGCTCCATATAGCACACCCCCGTATCTGATACCATTTTACCAGATGCGGGAGTGTTTTAAAAGTTTTTTGGCAGTTCTCAAAAATGCGAGCATTTTTTCGAGGAGATGCAGCCCGCTGCATGCATCCTTGGGTCAAAGTGCGACCCAAGGCCACACTGGCGGGCTGAGAAGAGTTTTTCCCGATGCGCATGTCCCCGGGAAAACAGATTTTCATTTATTTTCCCGCCTGTGGACGGGAAAACTCTGCCGAGGGCTTTGGTCTATACGAGATGGTGAAAGCTTCTTGCATGGCCTTTGGCTTTTTTGACGGTCGGAAGCGAGCCGCGTCAGCGGCTCGCTTTCATTTTTAGTTCTTTTTCTTCCGGTCGGCCCGTTTTTTCAACAGTTCTTTGCGGGCGGCCGCTGCAGTAGCTTTCAGATCCTCGGACAAGCTGGCATAGCGGCTGGTCAGGCTCATGTTGGCATACTTACGCCGGAAGGAGCGGGTGTACCGCTCCAGACGGGCGATTTGCTGGCTGTACCGGCTGCGCATTGCAGCGGACTGGGATTCCAGCCGCTGCCCCAGCTCTGCCTTGCCCAGGGAGAGCTGAATCTGGGCCTCGTCCCGGGCGGCCGTCAATTTCACCACCAGCTGGGATGCCAGGGCCAGATGGCGGATGGTGAGGGCGGCATCTACCAGCATGATGAGCAGGAGAGAGATGCACAGGGTATGGACCAGCCAAGGGGGGATGGCGGCATAGAGCCGTTCCACCTGGGGCTGAATCCAAAAGATCACCACATAGGATAGTAGTCCCCAGGTCAGGGCAATGGAGAGACACACCCGGCCTTTGAGGTTGAAGCGGCGATTGGAGTAGTCCCAGTAGCGCACATGGGTGGTGGTCTCCAATACCCACGCCACGAAATACTCCCAGGAGGTCATCACCACCACAGCGGTGAGGTAGAACAGGATAAGGTGGCTTTTCAAAGGCGTGAAAAAGAGGATCATCAGGGTGACACCTACGCCATAAATGGGGCACACTGGCCCGTAGAGAAAGCCGCGGTCCACCAGACGGTGCTGGAGGATGGAGCAGTAACAGGTCTCCATCAACCAGCCCAGAAACGAATAGAAGATAAAGAAAAGAATCAGGGCTTGGATGGGGTATCCCAGGATGGTCAAGAATGTTCACCTCTCTGTTCTGGATCGCTGAGCAGTACCCCAAGAACCCCATTGTAGATGCGGTCTGGGTGTTGTGTAAACCGTTGGGCGATGTCCTCACCTTCTTCTTGGGTGGCTGTGAGCAGGGAAAGGGTGAATAGATTATCCCGGTCGTCATCCAACATCAGGCGTACAGTATAGAACGTGCCGTCGGGGGACGGGTCCACTTGGCTGCGCACCTGTGCTTTGCGCTTGAGGGCGGCGTTGAAGGGGGTCAGACGCTGGTCGCAACGTTGACGGATGACAGGGGAGAGACTGCTTTCCCCGTCGGCGCAGTTGCGGCGGCCCTTGTCGGTGGGGGCGTAGAAGTCGCCCTCCCGCACCAGATGACCGCTGTCCAGCAGCTCCGAAACGGCTTCGGCGAACTCAAAGTAGTCCACCCCGTCGTCGCACATCACCAGGTCAGTGAGAGTGGCAAAGTCGATGGGAGCGGCCACACGGGTAAGAATATAGAGAATGAGCAATTTGATGTCCAATTTGCTATGGATAAATCCAAAACGGGCCATGGTGTCGTTCCTGCCTTTCTTGGGATAGGGCAGCCAAGATAGCTGCCTCTATATTATACCGAAAAAGGCTGACTCTTACAAGGGAAACCTGCCGCCGGATTATAAGGCCGCAGCCAGCGCGCCCCGCACAACCAGGGCGTGATAGAGCCGCACCAGCATGCTCCAGGTGGGCCGATCCAGAACACCGGTGACAGGAAGCTGGGCCAATTCTTGCAGAAGTTTGAGGTTTTCCGTATCGGTGGCAGGAGACTCCTGAAAATTATTTAAGATGGGGGCCAGAGCGGCCAAAATGGTGCGCACAAAGGCCCACTCTTGGGAGCCGGTGGGGGAAGGGGTGTACTGGGGCGAGATGATTTGCAGGGGGATGGGTGCTCCATCCCGCTGGGCGATCAAATCCGCCTGCACCCGCAGAGCCAGCCAGGTGTCGTAATCCACCTCTCCGGTGACGGGCAGCGAGAAGTCCCGCTGGAAGATCATCACGGCTTCCAGGGTGCGCTCGCCAAATACGCCGTCCTCCACCAGCCGAGGAATGGCTGGGTGGGTCAGGGAGAGCAGGTTGAGCATGTGCTGGATGTCGCGCACCGGCGCGCCCGTAAGATTTAATTCCATCTGCGCATACCTCCTTAGTCGTTGGTTCCGTAGGTGAGGGAGTAGCCGGGAAATTGTCCGGCCAGGAACTGATTTTCGATGTCTGAGGGGGAGACAGGGAGATTGGCATTGGCCAGAGAGGTGGTGGCAATGCCCACATATTCGTCGTATATTTTCAGCCAAGTGACGTTGTTCACCACCCCGGTGACGGGCAGGCCAAAGGTTTTCTGCGCCTGTTCCACTGCCTGCTTGGTTTTCGGGCCAAAGATGCCGTCAATGTTCAGCACAGGCAGGGTAAAGGAGTATTGTCCAATAAGGGAGAGGAAAAACTGTAAGGCAGATACGGCAGGACCGCGGTCTCCACTGCGCAGGACCTGGATGCCAGAGGGCCCTTGTACCTGGGTGAAGCTCTGTCCTTCGCTGACCAACTCGGAGAGTTTGGTCACCGCCACATAGAGGAACACCAGCTTATACCAGGTGGCTCGCCCGACAATGCCATCCACCGCCAGCCCAAATACCGATTGAAACACTCGCACCGCCTGCTCGGTTTTGGGGCCAAAAATGCCATCTACCTGGGACAAACGGGGAATGGCAGGGTAGTTTTGCCCGATGCGGTTGAGCATGGCCTGGAGCACCACCACGTCCTCGCCGGTGCTGCCCTGACGCAGCGGGTAGCCGGGGTAGGAGTTGGGCCCATCCCGGATGGGGGCATCGCTGACCAGTTCGATGTCATTGCCGTAATAGCGGCGCAAAATGGACATGTAATCCGCTCCTTCCTGGGCCAGTGCCTCGCTGCCCCACTGAGAGAGTCCGGCACAGGTGGAGGTGGTGCCGTTGCAGAACTTAGCGGCCAGAGGTTCCACAAAGCCAACGCGGCGGATGTAGGTGTTGAACAGGTTATCCACCAGGCGGTCGATGTTCTCAAAGGTGCTCCGACCCTTGATGAATTTCTGATCATTTTGGGTCTCGCTGGTGATGTCGAAGTTGTATCCACGGCTGGGGTAGAACTCGGTGTACACCCGGTTGAGGGCAAAGGAGATCTGGGCCAGAATATTGGCTTTGAGGGCCTCTTCCTTCCAGGTGGGGTAGATCTCGCTGGAGGCCACGTTTTTGATATAGTCGGGGAAGGTCACTGTGACGTTTTCTGCTGCCTGGCTGGGCAGCCCAAGATGGACGGTGATGAACTCTGGAACATAGGGAATGACGGAAACTGACATAACATCCTCCTTACAGCGGTTGTGGGGTGACTTGGGTGATCTGTTGTCTGGGGGAATCGGTTTCGGGAATGGAGAGGGGAATGAGGGGCACACTTTGGGTGGTCTCCACCCCGGAGAAAATTTGCAGGTCCCGGAACACCGCCACCTGATAGCCCGGGTGCTCCACCACCAAGGAGTAGGAGGAGAAGGGCAGGGGCGTGCCGGGGTTCTGACTGAGAACCATGTCCGGAGCGGGCAGGGAGATGGGGCCGGCAATGCCGCTCTCATCGGTGACTAGGGCGGAGAGAAGCTGGTGAAGGCCCTGGTCATCCCGTTGAGAGACCAGCACCGTGGCCCCTTCTATTGGGAGCTGTGCTCGGGATGCGAAGACCCGCACGATAAGGGAACCGTTTTGAGCCATGTGGAATACCTCCTTGAGATCAAGAAATGTTGCAAGAACTGCCATAAGAAAATTGACAAACTTCTGACAATGAGATAGAATACTATGCACATGGTAAAAGATTGACGAAACAATCGCCGGTCAAATTATGGCAAAGTGTGAGGGTGACTATGAAAAAAGATAAGATTTCTTCGGCGGTGATCCGTCGTTTGCCCCGGTATTATCGTCATTTGGATGATCTGTACCGGGCGGGAACCATTCGCATTTCCTCTGGGGCCTTGGCCCAGTCCATGGGTCTGACCGCCTCCCAGATTCGCCAGGATCTGTCCTGCTTTGGTGGATTTGGTCAGCAGGGCTATGGGTACAACGTGGAGCGTCTGCGGGGTGAGGTGGCAGAGATTCTTGGCATGAATAAGGGGCATACGGTGCTAATTCTGGGTGCTGGTAACCTGGGGCGTGCACTTATTGAGAACTTTCCCTTTCGTGCCAATGGATTCCGGCTGGTGGCTGCCTTCGATGTGGACCCACAGCTGGTGGACACCAAACTGGGCGGGGTTCCGGTGTACCATATTGACGGCCTGGATACCTTTGTACGGGAGCACCGGGTGAGTGTGGCCGTGCTCACAGTCCCCGGAGCTGTGGCAGTGGATACCGCCCGCCGGCTGAGTAAGCTGGGGGTGGACGGTATCTGGAATTTCACCAATGTGGAACTGCCAGAGCAGGAGATGCCTGATGTAAAGGTGGAGAATGTACATTTTGCAGACAGTCTCCTGACCCTCAGTTATATGATCTCGGAGGACTAAATAGTATCCCCAAAAAGTTTTTTTGAAAAAGCAAAAAAACACTTGCAATTTGATTTTGGCTGTGCTAATATAAGCAAGTCGCCAGGAAACGACAAGCGGCTGTAGCTCAGCTGGATAGAGTGTTTGGCTACGAACCAAAAGGTCGGGGGTTCGAATCCCTCCAGCCGTACCAAAGAAAAAGACACGCTTTATAGCGTGTCTTTTTCTTTGGTATTTGCAGGCCCATTTCAATGCGCAGCGGAGGTGAACTCCACCTGTGCTGCCACGCCGTCCTCATGTAACGATGCTGTTTCCACATTTGGTTAGAAGTGCTGCAGACGAGCTGAAATAGATTTATTCACAGTCTCTTTAAGAAGCAAAGCAATAAATCGGGATTGTAGGGGTGAAAGTGTTTGTGTCAAGAATAAGTGCTGGCGAATGTGAGTTCAGGGATATGGAGTGGTATGGTGTTGATAGACAAGGTAATATTGCTGTGTTTTGTAGTGGAGGGGTGGGTAACCTACCGGAGTTCATTTGTGAAAGTGAAGAAAGAACTGATGAACTAGTGGAACGTTTTAATAAAATCCCCAAAAACACAAGTAGCATATTGATTTTCCCTAAAACCAGAATGGGAATGGCAGAACAAGTCGCCAGAGACTTTTCTGACAAAGGGTTGTATTATTTTGACTCAGATGATGGTACAAAATTAGAAGTTACCACACTTCACAAATATTATACAAAGCATTCTTATCCTGAAAAGCCACTGAAATATGATCTGTTGCCAAAGCATATGAGAGAAACTCTAAAATACAATTTCATGGAAATTGAAGATTTTTCACTTGCAGATACGATTTATATAAAACACGCTTATGTATGATTACTTCCCACTTATCAAGCAGTACACAACAAAATAACCACCTACAAGAGCAGTCGAGAAAACGGCTGCTCTTTTTTTCTGCTGACAGACCGATAAAAGACCCAGGCCCCAAAGCGGGATTGAAGAAAATCCCAAAACCCACTATAATGGAATTTGATAGGCAAGCGGCCTGGAGCGTCTGCTGCACCCACAACACGTACTCCCGGCAGTTTCCCACCGCCCTGCCAAGATCTGTTTCGCTGGATCGGGCTGGCCTCTCCAACCGGGAACCGCTGGACGGCCGCGTGATACTCGACTGGGGCAGGCATACCTCCAACAGGACAAAAGGATTAGAGTTGTTCATTGTTTTATGCTATACTTTCCTTAAAAAGCAAAGTGA
>CALXDO010000035.1 GCA_944387075.1 uncultured Oscillospiraceae bacterium
CCGGAGCCGATGCCCTGCTGGTGCCCTCCCGCTTTGAGCCCTGCGGCCTGACCCAGCTCAACGCCATGCACTACGGCACCCTGCCCATCGTCCGGGAGACCGGCGGCTTGAAGGACACCGTGGAGCCATACAACACCTTCACCGGCGACGGCAACGGCTTCACCTTCGACCGCTACGATTCCAGCCTGCTGCTGGATGCCATCAACCGGGCCAAGACCCTCTATTTCACCAACCGCTACCACTGGGACGAGGTGGTGCAGCGGGACATGGCCAAGGATGTGTCGTGGGAAAATTCTGCCCGAAAGTACAAAGATCTGTATTTGGAACTGACCCAGTGGTAATGGCCTGACCCCCTCCCTTTTGCCGAAAACCACCGAAATATCCCCGGCGCAACCGCCAGTTGACAGATTTCCAACCCCTCTTGGTGGTCTGCCACCCCCTTTTTTGCTATCATGAAGCCATCAAAAGCCGATGGGAGGCAAAACCATGATCTTAGCCGACAAGATAATGAATCTGAGAAAAAAAGCCGGTTGGTCCCAGGAGGAGCTGGCCAATCAGCTGGGGGTGTCCCGGCAATCGGTGTCCAAATGGGAGAGCGGGGCATCCATCCCCGACCTGGATAATATCCTACGCCTGAGCCAGCTGTTCGGGGTGAGCACCGACTTTTTGCTCCGGGACGATGTGGACCCTGAACCGCCCCCCACAGAGCCGGAGCTGCCCCCCATGCCCGATACGCCCCAGGCCCCGGTGCAGCGCATCACCCTGGAACAGGCCAACACCTATCTGGATACGGTGAAGGCGGTGGCCGGCAAGATTGCCCTGGGGGTGGCCCTGTGCATTCTCTCTCCCACCCCCCTCATTTACCTGGGCGGTCTGTCCAGCAAAGAGGGCCGGTTTGCCCTGTCTGAGCCCTTGGCAGGCGGGGTGGGGCTCACTGTCATGCTGGTGATGGTGGCCGCCGCCGTGGCGATCTTCCTCTTCTTTGGCAGCCGCCTCTCCTCCTACGAGTACCTGGACAGCCAGCCCGTGGAGTTGGCCTACGGGGTGGATGGAGTGGTGCATAAGCGGCAGGCCCAGTACCAGCCCACCCACCTGATGCTGTTGGTGGTGGGCATCACCCTGTGCATTCTCAGTCTGGTCCCCCTGATGATGGGGGCGGCCGTGGACGAGGACGGTATGGGCGTGATCGTAGGACTGGTCTTCATGTTCGTATTTGTGGCCGTGGGGGTGTTCCTGTTGGTGCGCACCTGCACCATCGCCGGGAGCTTCCAGCGGCTGTTGGAGACCGGGGATTATACCCGGGAGCAAAAGTACAAAGAGCACCAGTCCAACTCCGTGGCCACCATCTACTGGGGGCTGGTGCTGGCCATCTACCTGGGCTGGAGCTTCTGGACCATGGACTGGGGCCGCACCTGGCTGGTGTGGCCGGTGGCGGCGGTCCTGTACGCCCCTGTGCGTACCCTTGCAGGGCAGCTGAACAAAAAAGGATAAAACATAAGATCGTGCCCCCCTGTTGGAGAAAACAGGGGGGCGTGGACACAGAAAAAATCTCCTCAACCACAAGGGTCGAGGAGATTTTCTTTGCTCTACTCTTAAATGAGGACCAGAACCATGGTCAGAACCAGGAAGACAATGGCCACCCACTTGGTCATCTTCGCCATGCGGGCATCGGCGGTCTTGGCCTTGTTCTTGGACAGGAAGGTATCAGCGGCACCGGAGATGGCACCGGACAGGCCGGCACTCTTCCCGGACTGGAGCATCACAATGATGATGAGAGCCAGAGACACCACGAAGTAGACGATAGAGACAATCAGCTGAGTCGTAGTCATGGAGTTCAATCCTTTCGGTCACATTCTAAACATGGGCGCAACGGCCCGTACAAGTACCAACTATGATACCATACCCCGTAAAGAATTGCAAGGGGTTTTCCCACACTCCAGGGACATTGCCCGGCGGTTTCTCCGCATATGCCCCACCAAAGTGACCGCTCCGGTGACCAACAGCACCAGATAGCAGCTCATAGTCCGGGTCAAAATCATGGCTGGAGCCACCAGCCCGGTGCCAAACACCACCAAAAAGCTGCGCAAAAACACCTGTTCCGCCGCTCCGGCAGACCCAGGCAGCGGCAAAAAGCCCACCGCCACCGTACACAGCACCTGCAGGCCCGCCACCTGTATCAGGCTCATGCCCGCAAGGCCAAAGGCCCGGTAGACGAGGTAAGGAATGAGGTAGGAGCACCCCAGCTGGGCCGCGCTCATTCCGATCACACCCACCAGCACCAGGGGATTTTTGGCGATGACCTGGGCCCCCTGGCGGTACTGGGCCAGCACGTCTTCCAACTTCTCCTCCAGCTGGGCCTGATCCAGCCGTCGAACCAACCGGCAGGCCAGGGCAATGCCCCACATCCCCAGACGGCGGGCGGGGCCGGGGAGAAAGACCAGAAGAATCATAGCCACATTGAGCACCACAAAGATGGACAGGCCCACCCCCAGCAACAGCCCCACCTGGCCCCCCAGCTGCTCCAGCAGGTTTCGGCCAAAGTACAACGCCGCTATGGCGTAGCCCACCACAGCGGTGTGGTAGCCAATGCTCACCAGCAGCATGTCCATGGTACCTGACACCACCGGCACCCCGTCCCGGTTCATGTAATACACCTGGGCGGGCTGGCCTCCGGTGGCCGAGGGGGTGACGTTGCTGAAAAAGAACCCGGTACACGAGTAAAAGTAGCACTTGCGGAAGGGGCGGGCATGGCCCAGCGCCCCCAGCACCAGACGGGTGGCGGTGGCCTCGCAGGCGATATATGCGGCCATCACCGGCAGGGTGAGCAGCAGAATGCGTCCATCCGCCCTTGCCATGGCCCCTGCCAGTTCCTGGGGGGACTGCTGACCCAAAATGGTGTAGGCAGTAACGGCCAGCAACAGGGCCATCACGCCAAACCACACCAGTTGTTTTTTCCCGGTCAGCTTCATGCCCCCACCTTCTCTCCGGCCAGCTGCTCCACCAGCGCACACACCGCTGCCCGGCACATGGTGTCGGCCGCCTGTTCCATGGCCTGGCGCATCCGGGCCAGCCCTACCTCGTCGTACAGCGTGGCTGCAATGGCCTCCAGGCACGCGCTCTCCTCCTTGGTGGCCAGGCGGGCCATCCCCGCCTCCAGGAGAAACCGGGCGTTTTCCCGCTCCTGCTCCAAAAACGGCTCCCACACCAGAATAGGCAGGCGGCTGGCAATGGCTTCAAATACGGTGATGCCTCCGGGCTTGGACAGCATCAGGTGCGCCCGGGCCATGTACTGGTCCACCTGGGTGGTAAAGCCCACCACTTCGATGTTTTCGTACTTGCCGTGGAGCCGATCATACAGCTTTTCGTTGCGCCCGGTGAGGATGGTCACATGGATGTCTGGCAGGGCGCCCAGCTGCTGGTAAAACCGGTCGCCCCGGGGCAGCAGCCCCAGACCGCCCCCCATAATGAGCAGTTCCCGCTTGCCGCGGTTGGGAGTCCCCTGGGTGAATTGGGCCCCCACAGGGATGCCGGAGACAAAAATCCGCTCCTTCGCCACCCCCTTGGCCACCAGCCCCTGGCACACCTCCTCCGAAGCCACCAGATAGCCGTCGGTGCCGGGGTGAATCCACTCACTGTGACAGGTCACGTCGGTGATACAGGTCACCAGGGGCACCTCGCCCCCTTCCTTTTTGTAGCGGGCCACCACGCCAGAGCACACGGGATGGGTGGACACCACCACGTCCGCCCCTTCGCTCCACAAAAGATCCTCCAGGTGCTCCACCCATGCCCCCGCCAGGGGCATCTCCCCCTCCACGTTGCGGGTCAGACGGTGGAAGAGGTTGTACAGGCCACCGCCGTACTTCACCAGCCACCCAAACATCCGGTACAGGGCGGGGGCAACCTCAGGCATGGCGTAGTCAAAAAAGTCCACGGTCTTGACTTGATGTCCTTCCCGCTCCAGCTGCTGTTGCAGGGCGCAAGAGGCAGACCAGTGTCCCATACCAAATTTTCCGGTCAAAATCAGGATTTTCATAGTCATGTTCTCCCTTGAGTTCCAATGTTCCTTCATCCGATTTCAACCATATAATAACAGACGCGTTTTAGCTTTTCTCAAGCTTCTGGTTAAGATTTCCTTAAGGAGCGGTAATTTATTGGAAAAGTTCACCTAATTTCACCCATTCTATGGAAGATGGAGGAATATCTTGGCAGCATATCGAAGCCCACCACTCCTCTCCCTCATAGCTTTGATGGGGACAGGGCGGCGGCACCGGCACGTTGCGGGGTGGATACAGCGGGGTGTCCCCCAGCTTGCACCAGCTCTCCTTCAGAGTCCAAAGCCGGCAAAATCCTCCATCGGTGCCGTCAAAGAGCTTCATTTCCTCCTCGGTAAAGCAAAAAGCAGGCAACCCAGGCCGGTGGGGCCTGATGAGCTCAATATCCACCCCCACGGGAAACTCCGATAGGGCACACAGAGCATATCCGCCGCTGTGGGACAGGGAGAGCCACCGCCCCTCTCCGGGAATGAGGGGCTTGCCCCGATTGCTGTATTCCAGTTCCCCCAACTGCCCCCAGCCGTATCTATGAGCCGCCAGACGCAGCAGCGGGCGGCTGAGCTTACGCCCGTCCTCTCCCTTTACGCCGTAAATCTTGGTGGACATAGCATCCCTCCTCCATATAAAAACAGCCTGGGAACCACACGATCCCAGGCTGTGTGTCGTATTGGAACTATACCACGAGTGCGCACGGCTACGCAAGGGGACACGCTCCGCAAGGCCCCAAACGCCTTGCCCTCATGTTTTACGCAATCACCCGCACCCGGATGATGCCGTCAATCTTTCGGATGTCGTCAATGACACCCTCCTCCACCACGGAGTCCACATCCACCAGAGTGTAGGCGTAGTCCCCCCGGGACTTGTTGGTCATGTTCTCCACGTTTACCCCATCCCCGGACAGCTGGGCGGTGATGTTGGCCAGCATGGCGGGAATATTGCGGTGGATGATGCACAGACGCTCCACTCCGGACCGCTCCATCTCCACATGGGGAAAGTTTACGGAATTTTTGATGTTTCCGTTCTCCAAGTAGTCCCGCAGCTGCTGGGCCGCCATGATGGCACAGTTGTCCTCGCTCTCGGGGGTGGAGGCTCCCAGGTGGGGGATGGGCACCACGTTGGGGGCCAGGGTGATGCGGTTGTTGGGGAAATCGGTGACATACCGGGCCACTTTTCCGCTCTCCAGAGCGGCGATCATGGCCTCATCGTCCACCAGTTCCCCCCGGGCCAGATTTACCACCCGCACCCCGTCCTTCATCTGGGCGATGGTGTCGGCGTTGAGGGTGTGGCGGGTGTCGGGGGTATAGGGCACATGGATGGTCACATAATCACAGGCCCGGTACAGCTCCGCCACATCCTTCACCACATGCACATGGCGGTCCAGGCGCAGGGCTGTGTCCACGGACAGGAAGGGGTCGTAGCCGTACACCTCCATCCCCAGGGACAGGGTCACATTGGCCACCAGGGCGCCGATGGCCCCCAGGCCAATGACACCCAGGGTCTTGCGGTACAGCTCGGGGCCTACAAAGGCGGACTTTCCCTTCTCAACGGCTCCCGCCACGTCGGTATCAGGGTTCTGAGCCTGGGCTTTCACCCACTCCACGCCACCCACCAGATTTCGGGAGGCCATGAGCAGGGCGGCAATCACCAGCTCCTTCACCCCGTTGGCGTTGGCCCCCGGGGTGTTGAACACCACAATCCCCTTCTGAGCACATGCGTCCACCGGGATGTTGTTGGTGCCCGCCCCTGCCCGGGCGATGCCCCACAGGGTATCCGGGAAGGGATAGTCACGGAGTTTGGCGGAGCGGACCAGGATGCCCTCCTCCCCCTCCACGTTGTCCCCCACCTGGTAGTCGGCGGGGAACTCGTTCAGCCCAACCTGGGCGATTTTATTCATGGTTTTAATGCGAAACATGATATTCTCCCCTCTCAGCCATTGACCTTGTCAAACGCCCGGATGAAATCCGCCAACTTCTCCACCCCTTCGGTGGGCATGGCGTTGTAGATGGAGGCCCGCATACCTCCCACATTGCGGTGGCCTTTGAGGTTGACAAAGCCCGCCGCCGTGGCCTCTGAGACAAACTTGGCGTCCAAATCCGGGTTGCCGGTGCGGAAGGTGACGTTCATATCCGAACGGCTCCCCTTCTGGGCGGGGCAGGTAAACAGCTTGGAGTCATCCAGCACGTTGTAGAGCAGTTGGGCCTTGGCGTGTTTGATCTTCTCCATGCCCTCCACGCCGCCGCGCTCCTCCAGCCACTCCAGCACCAGCCCCAGCATGTAGATGCACCAGCAGGGGGGTGTGTTGTACATGGAATCCTTGTCGATCATGGTCTTGTAGCTCATGATGAGGGGGGTGTAGGGCAGCTCATGGCCTGCCAGATCCTCCCGCACAATGGCAATGGTAAGCCCTGCCGGGGCCAGGTTCTTCTGGGCTCCGCCGTAGATGATGCCGTACTTGGATACGTCCACCACCCGGCTGAAAAAGTCGGAGGACATGTCGCACACCAGGGGCACGTCGCCGGTGTCGGGGACATACTGCCACTCGGTGCCGTAAATGGTGTTGTTGGCGCAGTAGTGGAAGTAACTGGCCTCTGGGTCCAGCTTCAGCTGGTCCTGGGCGGGAATATAGGTGTGGTTTTGGTCCTCGCTGGACGCGGCCAGGTGGATTTGGCCGTACTTTTTCGCCTCTTTGTAGGCGATGTTGGAGAAGTTCCCCGTGACGGCGTAGTCCGCCTTGCCCGTCTTGCCAATGAGGTTCAGGGGCACCATGGAGAACTGGCCCGAGGCGCCCCCCTGCAAAAACAGCACCTTATAGTTGTCCGGCACATGGAACAGCTTGATAAACCGTTCCTTGGTATTCTGAAAAATTTGGTCAAAAACCTTAGATCGGTGGCTCATCTCCATCACTGACATGCCAGAGCCCTGATAATTGGTGATCTCTGACCCAGCTCGGGTGAGGACTTCCAGCGGAAGCATGGAAGGGCCTGCGGAAAAGTTGTATACACGTTGATTGCCCATGAGCAGTTTCTCCTCTCTGAGGTTATTCACGCTTTCATCGCTTTAGCGTGTTATAACACATTATAGTTATCTGGAGGACATCTGTCAACGCCAAAAATACATCTGCGTGGTTTTTAGCAAACCTCCCCTTGAATGGACGATTTCCCACCGGCCCTTTTGTCCAAAGTACCCATGGGGTGGGCGTATCATCCCAGTGTATGCTTCGGGCAAGGGAATGATGTCTGGGGGGCTACAAAAAACCTTCCTTGCGTAAAGGGAGGTTAGGACGCTGCGGCAAAAAAACCACCACAGATTAGGAATATTCCCAATCTGTGGTGGTTTTGCGCTTTTATGGCTTTAGCCCGGCGGCCAGGTCATATCCCGGCCACCCAGGACGTGGAAGTGCAGGTGATGCACGCTCTGGCCTGCCTGCTCCCCGCAGTTGGACACCACACGGTAGCTGTCCAGGCCCAGGTCACGGGCCACCTTGGCAATGACCGCCATCATGTGGCCCACCAGGGCGGCGTTGTCCTCGCTGACCTCCGCCACAGAGGCGATGTGCTGGCGGGGAATCACCAGGAAGTGGGTGGGTGCCTGGGGGTCGATGTCGTAGAAGGCCACGCACACCTCGTCCTCATACACCCGCTTGGAGGGAATCTCCCCCGCTGCGATCTTACAAAAGAGGCAATCAGACATGGTATCAACTCCTTTTCGATTGCATTTTACGGGATTGCTTACAGTCCCAATTTCATAGAGACAACGTTATCCACCATAGCCAGAGCATTATCCACCATGAGAGGATCCTTGCCGCCGCCCATGGCGGAGTCAGGCTTGCCGCCGCCGGAGCCGCCAGCGATGGCGGACACCTGCTTGATGATGTCGCCGGCCTTGATGCCCAGGCCCACGGCCTCCTTGCCGCAGGCGGCCACAAAGGTGATCTTGCCGCCGTTGACGGCTGCCAGCACGGCCACCACATTGGCGGCCTTGTCCTTGATGGCGTCGCCCATCTGGCGCAGGCGGTTGCCGTCGGCGTCGGGCACAGTGGCGGTGAT
>CALXDO010000036.1 GCA_944387075.1 uncultured Oscillospiraceae bacterium
GGTACAGTTGTGCTCTACTGTCCCTTCTCTTTGATTGATCGAGGGTTAGCCGTATGCCCGCATCCCTTGCAGAATGTCGTAAATCTGCCCAAAGGCCTCTGCTTTATGTGAGGGAACCCAGTTGTTCTGTTCCTCGTCATAGACTTTCCATGACTTTTCCTCCTGTACCCAGGCCCAGAGGTTAACTCGGCTGGCACCGTGCTCGAACTTAGGCACAAAACCCCCGACGGGCAGATCCTCGTTGTTGAGAACGGTACAGGTAAACGCATTTTCCGCTGTAAGCTTTACCATTCCCTGATAGGCGGAGTGGCCCAAAATCTGCAAGTCCTCGGCGTTAATGGCCCCCATGTCCAGCAGATCGTCCAGCAAAGCGTCGTACTGTTTCTGGGTCATAGAACTGGGGTCGTACTTTTCCGCCAAGGTCTGCCATTCCTCGGAGGTCATGGTCTCATTCAGATCGGGCTGATCCTCATGGGTGCCGGGGTTGCGAGCAAAGTAGTCTGCGAAATACGCATTCATAGCCGCTCGATCCTCCGCATCCTTGGGTACTACAATGCTGGCTGTTGGTGCGGTGCCGTCCATGACCTCACTCCAGCTCACCGTTTTCAACTGGGCTGTCGACTCTTGGGCGCTGGTTGTGTCTTTGGTGGATGTGCAGGATGTCCTATAGTTCAGGGGCATCATTCCAATAGAACCAATCATGGTTTCGTTCCTCGCTTTCTACAAAACATTTAATCTGTATAGCTATCGGCATAATCTTTGGAAGGTATAGTGATCAGGGGAACGTATCATGGATGCACTCAAAATATATTCACATAGTTCTCCACCCGAAGTCTGCCTCCATAGTCCATACAAAGGGACTCCGGTGAATTTTCTGGATCATTCTCTGATTTCTTTGCCAGCTCCGCTAAATACTTATCGTAAAATTCCAGCAGGCTTTCACCAGAAGATGCCAACCAAAGATGTCCATTCTGTTTGTTGAACGATACATAATCCTTTATCGTTTGCACATAGTTGAACTTTTTAGAATAGTCTCCCTGATCAACGCCCCCCGGCAGCGGACTCAACAGCGTTCCTTTTTCCGGCGTGTACTCACCTGTCCGTGTTTTATGCGCAAGCAAAGCACAGAGTTCAGGATAAGTTGCATTAGTAGGATCAATGTCATTGATATGAACAATTTTGTCATACTCGCCAGACTGAGAATTGCCGAAAATACGAACAATGGGATCTTCGGCCGTAGATCCCTCCTCGTACATCACATGAGCCGACTGGCCGTTTGACCCGCCACCAGAATAAATGCACTTTTCATTCAGCATATACACAGTAATTGGCTCTGATGCTTGGAATCCGGTATTCTGGCTCTTTTGACTCTTAATATTGTTGCCAAAACAGATTTCTCTAGAACTTTGATTCAAAACAGAATTGAGATTCATAGCTATGTCTCCTTATAATGATCCCTAAACTGATATACCGCTTACCGATACATCCCCATCATGGTCAGAACCTCATAAATCTCTTCAAAGGAAGTCGCTTTTGTAAAAATTCTGACTGGAAATGGAATGAATCATTAGTCTATACCTTCTTCTTAAATCCGCTGTCAGTTACAGTTCCGTTTTTTCATCACAATAAGGCTTTCTCATCCCGCAATCGCTGTTAAACTTTGCAGAAAGCCACGCACCCGCCGCCCGGCTGCATTGGTCCCTGTTGTCAGCGCGGCGGGAAAATCTCTCCTCGGTACCACCCCGTCACCCCGTCTTTTTTCACCAGGTATCCCCGGCTGCACTGCGCCACCAGAGCCAGCCGGTCCCCAGCCCGCACAGGCAGCTCATAGTCGGTGGAATCCTCACAGTGGAGCAGGCCATCGCTGTCCCGCACATACAAATAATCCCGCAAAATCCACATGTTTCGCCCGGTGGACACATGGCGGCACCAGCACACGTCCTCCCGCTCCTCCAACACCTCCACCACGCTGTCACTCCAGCGGATGTTGAGCGGGTTGCGGGATGCCGGCTGCTCCTCCCTGGCCACCACCACAGGCAGCCCGTCATAGGCCACATAGTCCATCTCCTCGGCGGTGACGTCGGGGATGATGAGGGCGTTGAGCTGTCCATCCACCTTGAGCACACACCCGCCGTCAATGGACACAATGTGCTGGTCGGCCTTGATCCAGGGCCGGGCCACAGGGATGTCGGTACGGTAGAGGGTCACCGGCCAATGGCCCACCACCACCCAGTGGCAGAACTGCCGCCCCTGCCCCACAAAGTTGTCGTTTTTCATACAGCCGTAGGCGGGCAGGGACTCCATATCCTCCTCCCGGTCAATGCCGCCGTGGACAAAGATGTATTGCCCTGCCTCTAGGATGTGCGCCATGGAGCGCAGGTATGCCACCTCTTGGGGCATCTGTTCCAAAATGGCTTGGCGCAGCTGGGGCAAATCCTCCGGCCCCTGGGGATACAGCCCCAACTCCTCCCCCATCTGGAGCATGAGGGAGCGGCGGTCCCAGGTGCGAAACACCGGCCACAATCCCTCGTCGATGCCCGCTCTTCCCTCCAAAAACAGCAGATCCAGGTGATCGCAGTTGCCGCACAGGGGATAGATGGTGTGGGTTTTCTCCAGTTCCATGAGAAAACGCAGCAACTTCAGGCTCTCCTCCCCTTTTTCAAAGAGGTCCCCCACCAAAACCAGCACATCTTTGGGGGAAAACCGCGCCTTTTTCAAGACACCTCGAAAAAACGGGAGGTTTCCATGGATGTCGCTGACGGCCAGCACCCTTGTCCCGGGGGCAATGGCGGGTCGTATCACCTTGGCTGTGGAATTCATGGGTCTCACGCTCCGTATTCTTTGATCCTCTCCATCATACCACGTCGGACCGCTGGGCGCAAAACAAAGCCGACTCATTTTTGTCGAAACCAAAAAATATCCCGTTTACTTTACTGCTTCAATGTGTTACAATAACTACACCATCATTTCACCCATCACAAGGAGGAGCTTATGCCCAAAGTAGCGAGCAAAGAGCGCAGCATGGCGTTATATGAGAGCATTTTGCAGCTAAAAAGCGTGGAGGAATGCTGTGCCTTCTTCGATGATCTGTGCACCGTGGGAGAACTGCGGGCCATGGAGCAGCGGTACGATGTGGCCCGCCTGCTGGATCAAGGGCTGGTGTACACCGAGATTTTGGAGAAAACCGGGGCCAGTTCCGCCACCATCAGCCGGGTCAACCGGATTTTCTCCTTTGGCACCGGTGGGATGCACCGGATGATTCAGCGACAAAAGGAAGCGAAGGAACCCCAGGAATGACCTGGGCAGACAAAAAACAGGTGGAAGGGCCACAGCGTGGCTCTTCCACCTGTTTTACTCTTTTCTCTGTACTGGTTGGCCCCACAGGGTGGCTTCCCCAAGGCGGAGGATCCTGCTGCACCTCTCTCAAAAGCAACATCCCCCAGGCCAAAGAGCCTGAGGGATGTCTTTCTATGCTTACTTGAAGTACAGGGCACCGGACTCGAAGATGGGCTGCATCTTCTCGCCCACGATGTTCACGCCCACATGGGCGCCCCGCCGCTCCGAGTGGCCCATCTTGCCGAACACCCGGCCATCGGGGGAGAAGATACCCTCAATGGCACACACCGAGCCGTTGGGGTTGCCCACCATGTCCATGGTGGGGGCTCCGGTGAGGGGATTGACGTACTGGGTGGCCACCTGGCCGTTGGCAATGAGCTCTTTCACCACGTTCTCAGGGGCCACAAAGCGGCCCTCACCGTGGGAAATGGCGATGGAGTGCAGGTCGCCCACCTGAGACTTGAGCATCCAGGGGGAGTGCACACTGGCCACCCGGGTGGTGACATAGCGGCTCTGGTGGCGGCCAATGGTGTTGTAGGTGAGGGTGGGACAGGTCTCGTCCATCTCCCGAATCTCGCCGTAAGGCACCAGACCCAGCTTGATGAGGGCCTGGAAGCCGTTGCAGATGCCCAGCATCAAACCGTCCCGGTTCTTCAGCAGATCGTGCACCGCATCGGTGAGGCGGGGATTGCGGAAGAAGGAGCAGATGAACTTAGCCGAGCCGTCTGGCTCGTCGCCGCCGGAGAAGCCGCCGGGAACAAAGATGATCTGGCTTCTGCCAATGGCCTTCTCCAACTCCAGGGCGGACTGCTGCAAATCCTCGGCGGTGAGGTTGCGCACCACCACGATCTCCGCCTCCATGCCGGCCCGCACGCAGGCCCGGGCGGAGTCAAACTCGCAGTTGGTGCCGGGGAACACGGGGATGACCACCCGGGGCTTGGCCACGGAGCCGGAGAACACGGCAGGAGAGCGCTTGGTGCAGGAGATGGGCTCCACATCGCCGGACAGACCTGCATCGGTGGGATAGACCGGCTCCAGCACCTGGTCGTTGCGCTCCATCAACTCCGCAATGGAGGCAGAATCGCTGCCAATGGTAATGACGCCGGAGTCGTTGGTGTAGCCCAGGAGGATGCCGCCCTCCACGGCCTCGGTGCACTCGGCGATGACCATGCCGGGACAGGGGGTGTACCAGGGGGCGTCCACGCCGTCGGCGGCGGTGAAGCCCACGCCGTTGCCGAAGGACATTTTCATGACGCCCTCGGCCACGCCGTTCTCCACCGCCCAGGCGGCGGCCACCTTGCCGGACTGGCACAGGGCGTGGAACTGCTCAAAGGCGGCGCGGTGTCCGGCGTAGTCGGTGAGGTCGGCCCCGCCGAACAGGTACACCGGGTGACCGGCGGCCTTGAACTCCTGGGTCACCACATCCCCCGCCTTCACGGGGGCAATGGCAAAGGAGATCAGGGTGGGGGGCACGTCCAATTCTAGGAAGGAGCCGGACATGGAGTCCTTGCCGCCAATGGCGGCGCACTCCAGACCCAGCTGGGCATCCAGAGCGCCCAGCAGCGCCTGGAAGGGCTTGCCCCACCGCTCAGCCTCGTCCCGCAGCTTCTCAAAGAACTCTTGGAAGGTGAAATAGGCCTTTTTGTAGTCGGCACCCGCAGCCACAATCTTAGCCATCGAGGTGATGACACCGGCCTGGGCTCCCAGATAGGGGTCGGCACTCATCCAGTCCGGGTCAAAGCCCCAGGCCATGAGGCTGGCCTGGTCGGTCTCCTGGCCCGGTTCCACCGGGAACAGGGCGGCCATGGCCTGGGCGGGGGTGCGCTGGGTTTTGCCGCCGAAGGGCATGAGCACGCTGCCGGCCCCGATGGAGCCGTCAAACCGCTCGGTGAGGCCCCGGCGGGAGGCACTCTTCAGGCTCCCGGCCATCTCCCGCAGGTTGTCGGCGTCAGCCATGGGCTGCACGGTGCCCCGGGGCACCTCCACCTGGGCGTGCTTCACGGCCCCGTTGGTGTTGAGGAAGGCCCGGCTCAGGTCAGCAATGGTCTGGCCCTTCCAGCTCATAACCATGCGGGGAATTTCCGTGACGGTGGCCACCTGATAGGCCTCCAGGTTCTCACTGTGGGCGGCAGCCATGAAAGCCTCGGCGTCCTCGGGGGCCACCACTACGGCCATACGCTCCTGGCTCTCGCTGATGGCCAGTTCGGTGCCGTCCAGGCCGTCGTACTTCTTGCGCACGGCGTCCAGGTCAATGGTCAGGCCGTCGGCCAGCTCGCCAATGGCCACGGACACGCCGCCGGCCCCAAAGTCGTTGCATCGCTTGATGAGACGGGTCACATCGCCCCGGCGGAACAGACGCTGAATCTTCCGCTCCTCGGGGGCGTTGCCCTTTTGCACCTCACTGGCCATGGTGGACAGAGAGGTCATGTTGTGGCTCTTGGAGGAGCCGGTGGCGCCGCCAATGCCGTCTCGTCCGGTGCGGCCGCCCAGCAGGATGACCACGTCACCGGGGGCGGGCACCTCCCGGCGCACATGGCTGGCAGGGGCCGCCCCCACCACCGCGCCGCACTCCATGCGCTTGGCAATGTAGCCGGGGTGGTAGACCTCCGCCACATGACCGGTGGCCAGGCCGATCTGGTTGCCGTAGGAGGAGTAACCGGCGGCAGCTGTCTGGGCGATCTTGCGCTGGGGCAGCTTGCCGGGGATGGTCTGGTCAAAGGGCACGGTGGGGTCGCCGCCGCCGGTGACCCGCATGGCCTGGTGGACGTACACACGCCCGGACAGGGGGTCCCGGATGCACCCGCCGATGCAGGTGGCCGCGCCGCCGAAGGGCTCAATTTCGGTGGGATGGTTGTGGGTCTCGTTTTTGAACATCAGCAGCCAATCCTGCTCTTTGCCGTCCACCTGGGCGGGGACGTGGATGGAACAGGCGTTGATTTCCTCGCTCTCGTCCAACTCCGGGAGCAGGCCCCGCTTTTTCAGGGTCTTGGCGCCGATGGTGGCCAGATCCATGAGGGTCTGGGGGCGGGCATCCGCCTTCTCCTGACCGTACACCTCCACCCGGGCGTCCAGATACCGCTGATAGGCGGCCTTGACCTCATCCCGCTCCACATGAATCCGATCCAGGTGGGTGGAGAAGGTGGTGTGGCGGCAGTGATCCGACCAATAGGTGTCCACCACCCGCACCTCGGTGAGGGTGGGGTCCCGCTGTTCTTCGTCCCGGAAGTAGGTCTGGAGGAAGGTCAAATCCGCCAAATCCATGGCCAGGCCGTACTGCACCAGCAGCTCTTCCAGCCCTGCTCGATCCAGCTGGGTGAAGCCGGTGAGCACCGGCACCTGCTCCGGCACGGGGTACTGGGCCTGGAGGGTCTCCGGCTTGTCCAGGGAGGCCTCCCGGCTCTCCACGGGGTTGATGAGATAGCCCCGGATTTTGTCCAGCTGCTCCCCGGTGAGGACGCCTTCCAGCACATATACGGTGGCACAGCGCACGGTGGGGCGTTCGCCGCCGGTCATCATCTGGATGCACTGGGCACAGGAGTCCGCCCGCTGGTCATCCTGCCCGGGCAGGGCCTCCACCGCCACAATGGTGTGGGCCCCCTGGGGCAGCTTGGGCATCTCCTCGTCCCAAATGCCATCCACCTGGGGCTCGGAAAGAATGGTGGTGCGGGCGGTGTCATACACCTTCTGTTCCACACCCTCCACGTCATAGCGGCGGATCACCCGCACACCGGTGAGGCTCTCCACACCCAGAGGGCCTTTCAGCTCGCCCAACAGATGTCCCGCTTCCACGTCAAAGCCGGGTTTCTTTTCCACAAAGCAGCGAAATACCATGCTCATTGCCACACTCTCCCTTATTTATCTATTGGTCTTTCTCTTGGATTCCAGCGTTTTTATCTTCCACGGACGACCAAATCGTCCACTGATCCACATTTGCATAGGCATTTGCCTGGGTGGGGGCCACTCCGGTCACCAGGCCCCACCGCACCAGCAGGGAGCCCTGCAAAAAACAGATGGGAGCCAGCGGGGCCTTCTGGGCAAAGCCCTGTAAATAGGCCTGTAGTTCCGTCTCTCCCCCGGTGGCACGCCAGGCATTCAGCAAGGTCTGCACCTCGTTCTGGGCCCCTCCGTAGGCCAAGTCCCCGGTGAACAGCGGGGTGAGGTTGAAATCTGCGGTGAGCTGCACCTGGCCCAGGTATAAATCAAAGTCCCCCCGCTGCAGGGCGGAGACATAGTCCTCCCACCCCAGGGTCTCCACCGTCACGGTCACGCCAATGGCCGCCAGCTGGGTGACAACGGCCTGGGCCAGACGCTGGCGGGTGGGGTTATCCTGATTGACAATCAGCTTCAGCGTGGCTGGGGACGCCTGTCCCCCGTCCACCGTCACCTGGGGCAATTCCCCCCATACCGGTGAAATGGGCAGTGAAGTCGGCTCCCCATGTCCGGACAGCTGCGCATTCACCAGGCTCTGCCGGTTCAGGGCCGCCGAAATGGCTCGGCGCAGGTTCTCATCCCCGCAGGCTCCTCCCCAGGTCCGGAACCCCAGGTACAAAAGCTGGCTGGTGGGGTAGTCCCACACCTCACAGGTACCGGAATAGCCCAGGGCGGTGGGGGAGAAAAACTCGGTGGTGGTCATCCACACCTCTCCGCTGTCAAAGGAGGCCATGCGCCGGTCCGGGGAACTGACCTCCACCAGGGGGATGTTCTCCACCGGCAAAGCGCCCGCCTTGGAACTGTAGGAGTTGGGGCTGAGCTTCCCATCGGCCAACACATACGGCCCGGTGCCCAAGGGGTTTTGCCCCTCCCGCTCCAACACCACCGGAACATCCAGCAAGGCGGTCATATTGGCGTTGGGCGCAGACAAGGTGATGACCACGGTGTGGGTTCCCGTCTGGGAAATCTTGGTCACCCCGGATAGGCGGCTTTGATACCGGGGGGCAGTGCGGGCCAGCTCCAGGGATTTCACCACCTGGTCGGCGGTGAGGGGGGTGCCGTCGGAGAAGCACACCCCCTGGGCCAGCTGCACCGTCCAGGTTCGGCGGTCCTCGCTGGCGGTGGCCCCGGTGGCCAGCACCGGCTGGGGCTGAAAGCTCTGGTCCAACTCATAAAGCCCCTGGTACACCAGACCCGACAACTCCACATTCACCCCGTTGGTGCCGGTGATGGGGTGGAAGGACTGCTGAGGGTCATAGGCCAGGGAAAATACCCCCGTCTGCACCGGCTGGGTGGTGCCCGAAGGTGGGGCGACGGAGGGACTTGCCGCCTCTTGCTGGGAGGTTCCGCAGCCGGACAGGAGCAACGCCCCCGCCGCGGCCAGGGCCAGCAGCTTGGTCGCGTGCCTCATCGCAGCCCAATGGCGGCGGCCATGGAGCCTCGATTGGTGCCCACACAGCGGTGGCTCCAAAAGAGGTCCTGGTGGCAGCTGGTGCACACATCACAAATGCCGATGTGCTCCGGCAGCACCCCCGCCTTTTCCAGCCGCTGGGCGTTGATCCCCTTCAAATCCACGGTGTACTTGCCGTTTTCCTGGATGTGCAGGTACTGGAGCACCGGAGTGGAAAAGGCAGCCATCATGGCGTTGGGCACATCCTCATGGGTCTCAAAGCAGCAGGGGCCGATGCCGGGGCCAATGGCGGCCAGGATGTTGCGGGGGTCACACCCGTATACCTCCTCCATCTTGCGCACCACCCCGCCGGCGATGTCCGCGGCGGTGCCCCGCCACCCGGCGTGGGCCGCCCCCACCACCTGGCGCACGGGATCGTAGTACAAAATGGGCAGACAGTCGGCGGAAAAGATCACCAGCGTCACCCCGGGCAGGTCGGTGACCAGCCCGTCCGCCTCATAGGACACCTTTTCGTAGGGGTCCTCCTTGGTATCGGCCTTGGTCACCACCCGCACGTGGTTGTCATGCACCTGGTTGGACATGGCCATCCGGGTGCCCTGGGCCCCAATGGCGGCAAAAAACCGCCGGTAGTTCTCCCGCACATGATCTGGGTCATCCCCCCGGCTCACACCCAGATTCAGGGTTGCCCACATGCCTTGGGACACCCCGCCCAAACGGGTGGAGAAGCCGTGGGCCACGCCCCCAGCCTGTTCCATCTCTTCCGAGGCGAAAAAGGTCACGCCCTGCTGCTGCTTTTGGGTGATCGTCATGGTCGGTTTCCTCCCCGTTTCTTAGATTGCAGGGCAGTGAATCCTCACTGCTCCTGGTTGTGATATTGCTCACAGGTGCACTTTTTCCACTTCAGGCCCGAGCCGCAGGGGCAGGGGTCGTTGCGGCCGATTTTGATGACCTTCTTGGCGGGCTGCTGGGACACACTGGTATCGGTGGCGCCCCCGGACTCGCCGGTGACCTTGGCCACCCGCTCCCGCTGCATGCCCTGGTTGGTGCGAATGCGGGCCCGGTACAGCCGGCGCAGGGTCTCCTCCTGAATGGCCGCGATCATTTCTTCAAACATGTCGTAGCCTTCCCGCTTGTACTCCACCACGGGGTCGGACTGGCCGTAAGCCCGCAGGCCGATGCCCTGGCGCAGCTCGGTCATGGCGTCGATATGGTCCATCCAATACTCGTCCACCACACGCAGCAGAACCACCCGCTCCAGCTCCCGCATGGGGCTCTGGATGTTGGTCTGGCCCAACTCGGCCAGCTGCTGGGTAATGGCGGCCTCCTGGGCCTGGTAATTGGCATGGGCCAGCTCCAACAGCTTGTCGGTGAGGGCCTGGGTGGACAGGGAATCCAGCTCTCCCTTCACCTCATCCAGCTGCTGGGGCGTGAACATGATCCCAGCCCAGGGGCCAAGGGCCACGCGGAAGCCCTCCTCGTCCAGCTTGCCCTGCTCCCCGGCGTGGCCGGAGACCAGATTGGTGATGGTGGTGGTGAGCATATTCTCAATGGCAGCGTGGACGTCCTCCCCGTCCAGCACCTGGCGGCGCTGCTTGTAGATGACCCCACGCTGGGTGTTCATCACGTCGTCGTACTCCAGCACCGTCTTACGGGTCTGGAAGTTCCGGGACTCCACCCGCTTCTGGGCAGACTCAATGGCACCGGAGAGCATCTTCTGGTCCAGAGGGGTGTCCTCGTCCACACCCAGCTTCTCCATCATGGCCTGGATGCGCTCGGAGCCAAACAGGCGGAGAATGTCGTCCTCCATGGACAGGAAGAAGCAGCTCTCGCCGGGGTCGCCCTGACGGCCGGCACGGCCCCGCAGCTGGTTGTCAATGCGGCGGGATTCGTGGCGTTCGGTGCCCAGAATGTACAGGCCGCCTGCCTGGCGCACCTTCTCCGCCTCTTCCTTGATGTCCGCCTTGAACTGGGCCTCCGCCTGGGCGAAGGCCTCCCGGGCGGCGAGAATTTCGGCGTTGTCGGTGTCGGCGTGGCCGTCGCACTCGGCCAAAAGCTCATCACTCATGCCCTGGCGGCGCAGCAGGGCCTTGGCCATGTACTCGGCGTTGCCGCCCAGGGTGATGTCGGTACCACGGCCGGCCATGTTGGTGGCCACGGTGACCGCCCCCAGCTTACCGGCCTGGGCCACAATCTCTGCTTCCTTGTCGTGGTGCTTGGCGTTCAAAGCATTGTGGGGGATGCCCGCCCGGTTGAGCAGCTTGCTCACCAGCTCGGAAATCTCAATGGACACGGTACCCACCAGCACCGGCTGGCCCTTGTCGTGGCAGGCCTTGATCTGCTCCACCACAGCCCGGTACTTGCCCGCCTGGGTCTTGTACACCAGATCGGGGTGGTCAATTCGGGCCACGGGGCGGTTGGTGGGAATCTCCACGATGTCCAGAGAGTAGATCTGACCGAACTCCTCCTCCTCGGTCATGGCGGTACCGGTCATGCCGGAGAGCTTGTCGTAGAGGCGGAAGTAGTTCTGGAAGGTGATGGTGGCCAGGGTCTTGGACTCGTGGGCCACGGTGACGTGCTCCTTGGCCTCAATGGCCTGGTGCAGGCCCTCGTTGTACCGGCGGCCATACATGAGACGGCCGGTGAACTCGTCGACAATGATGACCTCGCCGTCCTTGACCACATAGTCAATATCCTTGCGCATCACGCCTCGGGCCTTGATGGCCTGGTTGATGTGGTGGGACAGGGTGGTGTTCTCCGGGTCGGACAGGTTCTCAATGTTGAACTGCTGCTCGGCCTTGGCGATGCCCCGGGCGGTGAGGGTGGCGGTGCGGGCCTTCTCGTCCACGATGTAGTCGGCGTCGATGTCGGCGGCCTCCTCCTCCTTCACGTCCACGGAGGTCACCCGCTGGCACTTGAGCCGGGCCACAAAGTTATCCACCAGCTGGTAGAGCTGGGTGGACTTCTCCCCCTGGCCGGAAATGATCAAAGGAGTGCGGGCCTCGTCGATGAGGATGGAGTCCACCTCGTCCACGATGGCAAAGTTCTGGCCCCGCTGCACCAGTTCCTTGGCGTAGATGGCCATGTTGTCCCGCAGGTAGTCAAAGCCAAACTCGTTGTTGGTGCCGTAGGTGATGTCAGCCTGATAGGCCTTCTTCTTGGCCTCCTTATCCACCCCGTGGATGACCAGACCCACGCTCAGACCCAAGAAGCGATAGACCTTGCCCATCCACTCCGAGTCACGCTTGGCCAGGTAATCGTTGACGGTGATGATATGCACACCCTTGCCGGTCAGACCGTTCAAGTAGGCGGGCAGCGTGGCCACCAGGGTCTTACCTTCACCGGTACGCATCTCGGCAATCCGGCCCTGGTGGAGGATGATGCCGCCGATCAGCTGCACCCGGTAGGGCCGCATGCCCAGCACGCGGTCATCCGCCTCCCGGCACACGGCGAAGGCCTCGGGCAGAATATCGTCCAGCGTCTCCCCCTGGGCCAGACGAGCCTTGAACTCGTCGGTTTTGGCCCGCAGCTGCTGGTCGGTGAGACTCTTCATCTCCTCACCCAGAGCCTCGATTTTATCCACGATGGGGGTGAGCGCCTTGACCTCCCGCTGGGAACGGGTGCCAAATATCTTTGTAAACAAACCCATGTTGCGCGCTTCCTTTCTGGTTCAGTGCTGGGTATAGAAACCCATTTTAACCTGTGTAGTATATCATAAACCCCCTGGAGAAAAAAGAGGAAATTGCAAATACGTAAATAAGTGTGGTTTTCCCCTGGGAATGTGCCTAAAGGTAAACAGACGAAGGGCGTGATTGTCGCCCTTCGTCCGTTGTGATCTCTATTTTTATGTGTGCTGGGCCAATTTCTTGACCAGCCCCGCTACATGGCCCAGCGTCACCTCATCCAACTGCTTCAAATCCTCCACCAACTGGCTCAACTGAGCAGGATAGGCGTTGCCTGGGTCAAAAAACTCCTGGGGTGTAATTCCAAAATACTCACAAATATAGAATAGCCCCTGCAAAGACGGCAAAGCTTTCTTGTTCTCAATCTGGTTGATATAGCTGTTGTTTTGCCCCAAGGACAGGGACATATCCCGAGCCGAAACCCTTTTCTCCGACCGCAGCTGGGCAATGCGATTCTGGGTGAATTCCTCATACACGGCAATCGCCTCCCTTCTCGCTTTATTCTATCTTGTACATATGCCGATAACGCGGTATAAAATCCTTTATATGTGTTGATACACGATATTAAATCCTTTACCATAGTTTATAACAGCATATAAGATCTTGTATTCAATGGAGGCGATCGTTATGGAGGAAAAAGCTTGCTGTGTCACAGGGCACCGGGAAATCCCGAGCCAACAGCTGCCCCATGTGGAGCAACGTCTGCGCCAGGCCGTACAGACGGCCATTGCTGACGGATACACCCGGTTTTTATCCGGATTCGCAAACGGGGCGGATCTGATATTTGCCGCAGTGGTGGCAGAAGCAAAATCCCAGCACTCCGAATTGCTTTTGGAGGCAGCCATTCCCTACGCAGGACGATTGAGAACCAAGGACAAACAGGTTCACACACTGCTACAGGCATGTGACAACATAAAGATCTTGTGTGAACTGTACACCCCATCCTGTTTTTTGCAGCGCAACCGCTATATGGCAGAGCAGTCTCAGCGTGTCATCGCCGTCTATGATGGTCGTAACCATGGTGGCACATGGTATACCATGCAGTATGCCCGTAAATTGGGGCGGGACGTGCAGGTCATTGGGATTTGATCTCACTTCTGTCAAAAGGAGCCGCTCACCTGTATATAGCCCGGTAAACACCTGGCGATTCAAAACATATTGTTATGTTTCCATTATATAATACAAACCGTGTTCACACTTAGGGCTGTGTCCGGAAAAAATTTCCCCTGTGCCCCTTGACACTGTCCATCTGTGGCGGTATAATGTCCATCACAACAAAACAAGAACAGACGAAGCGTGCAGGAAAAGGCCACCGGCCTACCGAAGGAGTGACACTCTCAGGTTCCCCACATCGGGGTGAGGACTGTACGTGGATGTAACTCTGGAGAAGCTCAGCAATGGGTGCCGAAGGTGCAACGTCAGACCCCGTAGGGTCTGGCCAATCTCTCAGGCAAAAGGACAGAGGAAATCACACACGCGGCGCACCCGCTCCCCCCCTTGGGAGCCGGTGCTGGCACGGCATTTCCTCAGGTTGCGGAGTCCTTCCGCAACCTGTTTTTGTTTTGTGACAAGGACAAAAGGAGAGGATTGACATGTTCCAGCAAACACAAGTCGCACTCTTATCCCTGGTCAACACCCTGAACAACTACCTATCCAGCTACATTCTGGTGTTTTTGCTCATTGGTGTGGGGCTCTTTTACTCCATCCGCACCCGGTTTGTTCAAGTGCGCTGCTTTGGGGAGGGAATGAAACAGGTCTTTGGCAACCTGTCCCTGCGGGGCGGGGCCCAGGAGCAGGGCATGAGCTCTTTCCAGGCCCTGGCCACCGCCATTGCCGCCCAGGTGGGCACCGGCAACATTGTGGGCGCGTCGGGGGCCATCCTCACCGGCGGCCCCGGGGCCATTTTCTGGATGTGGGTCATCGCCTTTTTCGGCATGGCCACCGTCTACGCCGAGGCCACCCTGGCCATCCACACCCGGGTCATTGACCAGGACGGCCACATTCACGGCGGCCCGGTGTACTACATCACCACCGCCTTCCGGGGCGCTTTCGGCAAGTTCCTGGCCGGGTTCTTCGCCGTGGCCATCATCCTGGCCCTGGGCTTTATGGGCTGCATGGTGCAGTCCAACTCCATCGGCTCCACCTTCCACACCGCCTTTGGGGTGCCCTCCTGGGTGATGGGGCTGGTGCTGGTGGTCATCTGCGCCTTTATCTTCCTGGGTGGGGTGCAGCGTCTGGCCGCGGTCACCGAAAAGCTGGTGCCCCTCATGGCTGGGGTGTTCCTGCTGGGTGCCCTGGTGGTGCTCATCGCCCGCATCACCTATCTGCCCGAGACCATCGCCCTGATTTTCCGCTACGCCTTCCAGCCCCAGTCCATCATCGGCGGCGGGTTCGGCTACGCCATCAAAACCGCCGTCAGCCAGGGCGCCAAGCGGGGCCTGTTCTCCAATGAGGCAGGCATGGGCTCCACCCCCCACGCCCACGCTCAGGCCAACGTCAAAGACCCCCACCAGCAAGGGGTGGTGGCCATGATCGGCGTGTTCATCGACACCTTTGTGGTGCTCACCCTCAACGCCCTGGTGGTCATCTCCACCCTGTACACCCACGACGGCCCCTTGGCCGGGGGCTATGTGGGGGACGTCACCGCCGCCCTCAACAGTGCCAACCTGGCTCAGACCGCCTTTGGCACCGTGTTCGGCCCCCACGTTGGCGCCATTTTTGTGGCGGTGTGCCTGTTCTTCTTCGCCTTCTCCACCGTGCTGGGGTGGAACCTGTTCGGCAAGATCAACGTGATGTACCTCTTCGGCAAAAAGGCCGCCCCTGTCTATGGGGTGCTGGCTCTGGTCTTTCTTTTCCTGGGCACCACCATGTCCAACGACCTGGTGTGGGGCCTCACCGACCTGTTTAACAACCTCATGGTCATCCCCAATGCCATCGCCCTGGTCGCTCTATCCTCCGTTGTGGTGGCCATTGCCAAACCCCGGAGCAAGGTGAAACAGACCAACCCCAAGACGTGTTTCCCCGCCTCCAGCAGCCCCGCCGCCCGAGAATTTTGATTTCAAACATGAAACATCTGTGAAACCCCACCGGCGTGGTGCAGCTATTGCACCACGCCGGTGGGGTTTTTGGTGACAGCCCCCTGGGGAACTTCCTTTGCACTCTTGTCATTTGCCCCACAATTTAGTACAATGAAGGTTAGCACTTTGTAAAGAAGGAGGGCTTTGTATGACACGCGACGAGGCCTTTGAATTTCTAGACCGCACCGCCCGAGGCATTGCCGAAATGTTCGGCTCCTCCTGTGAAACCCTGGTGCATGATATGGGAGTGCCCTCCCATCCCATATTATCCATCTATAACGGGCATGTCTCGGGGCGCGAGGTGGGTTCCACCATGGACATTCTGGGCATTGGCCTGGAACTGGACGCGGACTCCTCGGTCACCGACTTTGTCAACCTGGCCGCCACCACCCCCGACGGGCGGCAAACCAAATCCTCCACCTTCCACCTCATAGGTGAGGACTACAACCTGGCCCTGGGCATCAACTTTGATTACACCTCTCTGGTGTTTGCCAACCGGATTTTGGTGGACCTGATGAGCGCCAGCTCGGATTTGCAGTCGGCTTTGTGGCAGGAGGGGGACTCCAAACAGCTGGCCGACCTTTTCGAGCGGTGTCTGGCCACTTTGGGAAAGCCGGTGGATGCCCTGAACAAGAAGGATCGCCTGCGTATGATTGCCATGCTGGAGCAGAAAAACGCCTTTTCCTTCCGCAAATCCGTGCCCTATGTGGCCAAACACCTGGGGGTGTCCCGGTACACCGTGTATAAGTACCTGGGCGAGTTGGCCGACCACGGAGAGGAAGAATAATCCAGTTCCACCTTTCTTCCCTTGCTTTTTACGCCCTGGTGCGCTACAATGTGGAGGATCAAGTTTACCCGTTACACGAAGGAGATTACGCCATGTATCGTGAGCAATTAGAAGCATATTTCCAGGACAAGCAGGACATGCTGGTGGACGCTGTGTGCCGCCTGGTGGCCATTGACAGCGTAGAGGGCACGCCCGCCCCCGGCATGCCCTTTGGCCCCGGCCCCGCCGCCGCGCTGGAAGAGGGGCTGAAACTGGCCCGGGAGTGGGGCCTCATTGCCACCAACCACGAGGGCTATGTGGGCACTGCCGACCTGTGCGACAAGGAGGACGCCCTGCACATCCTGGGTCACCTGGACGTGGTGGCCCCCGGCGAGGGCTGGGCGGTGACGCAGCCCTACCAGCCCAAGGTGGTGGACGGCCTCATCTATGGCCGGGGCACCGACGACGACAAGGGCCCTGTGGTGGCCTCCCTGCTGGCCATGAAGGCGGTGAAAGATTTGGGGGTTCCCCTGAAGGCCAACTGCCGGCTCATCATGGGCACCAATGAGGAGAGCGGCTCCGGGGACATCGCCTGGTACTTCGCCCGCCACCCCTTCGCCCCTGCCACCTTCTCCCCCGACTCCGGCTATCCCGTCATCAACACTGAGAAGGGCGGCTTGAAGCCCACCTTCACCCGCTCCTGGCCCGTCCAGGAGGCTCTGCCCCGGGTGAAGTGGCTCCACGGTGGATTCCGCATCAACGTCCTGCCGGGGGATGCAGAAGCCGCAGTGGAAGGTCTCACCCTCCACGAGATACACCCCTATGCCCGGGACATCATCTCCCGCACCGGCATCACCTTCACCTTTACCAGTGAGGAGAACTGCACCATCATCCACGCCAAGGGCGAGGGCAGCCACGCCGCCTGGCCCGAGGGGGGCAACAACGCCCTCACCGGCCTCATTGCTCTACTGGCTGCGCTGCCTCTGGCCGACGGCCCCTGCAAAGAAGCTCTTTCCGACCTCAACACCCTGCTCCCCCACGGGGACTTCCATGGGCGGGCCTTGGGTATTGCCCAGTCTGAGCCCATCGCCGGGGCCCTGACCCTGGCCTTCACCCTGTTGGAGATCACGGAAACCGGCCTCACCGGCCGCTTTGACGCCCGAGTTCCCCTGTGTGCCACCAAAGAGAACTGCGAAAACGTGGCCCGTGCCGCCTTTGAGTCCCATGGATTCACCTTCGAGGGCGAACAGGAGGAGCCTCACCACACCCCCGCCGACTCCCCCTTCGTGCAGACCCTGCTGAAGCGGTATGAGGAGTACACCGGGCTGCGGGGCGAGTGCCTGTCCACCGGCGGCGGTACTTACGTCCACGAGATTCCCGGCGGCGTGGCCTTCGGCTGCACCATGCCCGGGTTTGACACCCACCTCCACGGCGCGGACGAGCGGGTGAAAATCGCGGATTTGATGCTCTCCGCCCAGCTCTTTTCCCACATCATTTTGGATCTGTGCGCAGAATAAGGAAAAACCCGGACGGCTTTTGTCGTCTGGGTTTTCTTTTGCGGTTTGGCTTTTGATTTCCCCATAGATGTGATACAATAACTACATCCTGCCCGCCATGCCGCGGGCCTTTGAGGAGGTTGTGCATATGTTCTTCCGCTACTTCTGGTCCCGCAGCGCTTCGGTGAGCATGGCGGTGCTCTATATGGTTCTGGGCCTGCCCCTGCTCCTCTTCCCCGCCGCCGTGGGCACCATCTTTGTCTGGGCCTTGGCCCTGGTGTGCGTGCTCTACGCCGCCCCCCACCTGGTCCGCTACCTCCAGGGCCGAAAGGCGGGACAGGCCTTTGGAGGAGATTTGTTCCTCACCATCCTTCCCCTGCTCTTTGCCGTCTTTGCCCTGCTGCGCCCCCAAGTGATTCTCTCCTTCCTCCCCTTTGTGCTGGGTGCGCTGCTGCTGCTGGACGGGGTGGGTAAGCTGCCCTTGATGCTGGAGGCCATTCAGGACCACGCTCCAGGTCTGGGCTACTGCGTCGCGTCCACCCTCATCCCCCTCATCGCCGGTCTGGTGCTGATGCTCAACCCCTTCCAGGCCGCCCAGATGGTAATTCAATTCTTCGGCCTGGGTCTCATGTTGGACGGCCTTGGCGATCTGGTCGCCGCCCGCTCCGTCCGCTGATTCCAGGAGGTTTCCATGAAATACCACTCTCTACTCCCCCGAGATCGGGCCGAACGCCTCAACAAACGTCTCACCGAGGGGATGATGGCCGCTTTGAAAACCATCCACTCCGCCACCTCCCCGGACTCCATGGCCCCCAGCGACCTGCACCGCCAGCGCATGGGCCAGGAGGTGCTGGGCCGTCTGGCCTCCCCGCCCATCGGCTTTAGCTGGGAGCCGTTCACCCACCACCAGCTGTCCATGGCCTGGGTCCGCCCCGAGCGGGGCCACCAGCGGCGGCGGGTCATCCTCTACTGCCACGGCGGCGGCTACACCAGCGGCAACCTGGGCTACGCCCGTGTTCTGGCCGCCAAGCTGGCCGCTGCCACCGGCTGCGAGACCCTGGCCTTCCAGTACCGTCTGGCCCCGGAACACCCCTATCCGGCGGCGTTGGAGGACGCCGTCACCGCCTGGGATTACCTCATGTACCTGGGGTATGGCGCCCGGGACGTCATTGTGGCCGGGGACTCCGCCGGGGGCAATCTGGCCCTGGAGCTGACTTTGAAGCTGAAAGAGACGGGGCGGCTTCTCCCCGGGCGGCTGATCCTCTTCTCCCCCTGGACGGATCTCACCGCCTCGGGGAAATCCTACCAGAGCGCCCGGGACTTGGACCCCATGCTCACCATGAATTACATCCACGCCGTGCGCGGGGCCTACGCCCCCGCCGCCAACTGGGCGGACCCACACCTGTCCCCCCTCTTCGCCGACTTGCACGGCTTCCCTCCCACCCTCATCCATGTGGGGGAACGGGAAATCCTCCGGGACGACTCCACCCAGCTGCGCAACCGCCTGATTCAGGCGGAGGTACCCTGCGTGTTCAAGCTCTGGCCGGACATGTGGCATGTATTCCAGATGTTCCCGGTGCGCAGTGCTGGGGAGGCCATGGAGCATGTGGCGGCCTTTTTGCAGCGGTTTGATTAACAAAAAACTCCCCCATCTGGGGGAGTTTCCCAGCGTGTCGAAAAAGTTCGACACGCTTCTCAAAAATGCAAGCATTTTTTCGAGGGGATGCAGCCCGCTGCATGCACCCTTGGGTCAAAGGGCGACCCAAGGCCACACTGACGGGCTGAGCAGTGTTTTTTTCGATGCACATGTCCCCGAAAAAAACGAGATTTTACGTTATTTTCCCATCTGCGGATGGAAAAACTCTGCCGAGGGCTTTTGTTGGTAACAGATGATCGACCCTTCTTGCGTAGATGTCAGGTTCTTTGACAGTCTGAAAAACTCCCCCGTCTGGGGGAGTTTTCTTTTAGAAGTGGAACCGCCGCCGCACCTCTCGGCGCAGGTCGGGCCGGTAGCGGATGACCAACAAGGGCAGCACCAGGGTCAAGCCCACCGCCGCCACCACAATGGACCACATGGGCTGATAGCTGCCTAAAAACAGGTCAATGCACAGCTCCAGCCACAGCATCAGCACCACACAGCCCCCCAATATCAGCATACACCGGCTCAAAATGGAGCGGCGAGGGAGGATATACCACAAAAAGAGGAGTACCACCCCGCACCCGAACCAAATGGGCAGGGCCAGCCGCACCAGCCAGTCCAGGCCGTCCACCGCCAGGGCGATGAGATACAAAAATCCCGCCACTGCCAGCAGATCCAGCCCCACCAGAACCAGGGAGGGAACGCGGCGCAGCAGCAGCGGAACCACCGTCCACACCCACAGCATGGCACAGGCCCCTGCCACAATGGCGGACCAGGGCATCTCCCGCCACCAAAACAGCACGTTGAGCAGCACGCAGCATCCACCGGCACACCCCAGCATGGCCGTGAGCAGCAACGCCAGCTCTCGCCGGTTCACCGGCTCCACCTCCCGCCGCTCCACCGGAAAGTTGGGCGGAATGGTGGTGTCCACCGGACACACCGGGTTGACCACCGGGGTCTGGCACAGGGGACAACGGGCCGCGTCCTTGTCCAGCTCCACCCCGCAGTTGACACAGTATGACATTTCCCCTTCACTCCCTTCGATTGGATGTGACCTTCACATGGAGGCCGTCCCGCACCAGGGTGCGGAAAAAGTCCCGCTCCACGTCCGTCTCCTTCACCGTCCCGGCAAAGGTGATCTCCATGGTGTCCCCGTAGCTGATGGAGGCGCAGTTCACCCGGGGGGCGTAGGACTGGCCCAGCACCACCTCCATGTGCTGAATGTGGGGCTCCATCTCCTTGGGCACCCGGAAGGCTCCGGGGTTGGTGTAGGTGGTGGAATAGGGGCGGTTGCCCGCCAGGCGGTAGGCCAAGTCCACCACAAAGTTTTTCACCGGCACCGGGATGAGCTGGAGGGGGAGAAACCGCTGGAAAAACACGTTGCGGGTGATGACCCCCTGCATCTCCTGGCGGTTGATGTGCAGGCGCATGTGGTGGTGCACCTGGGAGATGATCTCCTCCAGGGTGTAGTCTCCCAGCTCCGGGTCAATGGAGGGCCGCACCGTGAGGATGAAGTTGCGCAGGGTGCGGCTGGGAAAATAGGGGCGCAGATTGATGGGGATGGCCAGGGCCACCGGCAGCTCCCGCCGCCGCCCCTCCCGCCGCTGTCGGGCCAGGATGGACTGGATGAGCACCGCCGCCAAATACTCGGTGATGGATGCCCCGTGGCCCTTGGCCACCTGGCGCAGGGCCTGCACCGAGACAAAGCCCATGGTGACGTTGAGGGTGTAAAACGGCTCCGGCGTGCCGGTACAGGGGTAGGCCTTGGGGTCTGAGCGGCCCAGCCGCACCCGCTTGCGGGTGTATCGGGCGTAGGCGTCCTCCCACTCCTGGGGGTCCGGGGCCTCCTCCACGTCCAAAATCCCCTCCTGGTTGGGGATTTCCTCCCCCAGCTCCCGCAGATACACCGCCAACAGGGTCTTGAAGAGCACCAGTGCCCCGCCGCCGTCGGCCAGGGCGTGGAACACCTCCATGGAAATGCGGTGACGGTAGTAGAAAAAGCGGATGAGCTGGTCTTTGTTTTGAAAATAGACGGGCTGGCAGGGGTTTTGAATGTCCTTTTGCAAAAAGGGGCCGGGGCTGTCGTCCGGCTCAAAGTAGTACCAGAACACCCCCTTGCGGATTTTCACATGGAACCCAGGGAACCGGGGCAAGGTGCGGTCAATGGCCCGCTGAAGGGCCTGGGTGTCCACCTCTTTCGTCATCACGGCAGAAAAGCGATACACCGCCGAGTAGTTTCCGCTTTGAATGGCGGAGTACATCATGGCGGCGTTGTCCAGCTGAAACCAGCCCTTGTCATGTCCTCCCCGTCGGCCCATTTCCTGCTCCCCTCCCCACGTTGTTTTGCTTCTCTCTTATTATAATATGTGCTCTGCGTGGAGGCAATACTTTGCAAAAAAGCTTCCCAGTCCAAAAACTGGGAAGCTTTTTTGTATGTCGAAACACGTTCACATGCTTCTCACACATGCAGGGATTTTTTTGGTGCACAACAGAAGCCGCCGGGACACAATCCCGGCGGCTTCTGCCATGTAGTCTGATCAGCCGATGGCAATGGTGGTATTCTTGGGCAGCTCCTTCTTGGCCTGCTTGGGCATGGACAGTCTCAAAATACCGTCCTCATACTTGGCGGAGATGTCCTGGGGCTCCACATCGCCCACATAGAAGCTCCGGCTGCAAGCGCCTGCGTACCGCTCCTGACGGATGTACTTCCCCTTCTTGTCCTTCTCGTCCTTGTCCAGACCCTTGGCGGCCCGGATGGTCAGATAACCGTCCTTCAGGTCCACCTGAATCTCGTCCTTCTTAAAGCCGGGCAGATCCACGTCCAGCTCGTAGCCGTCCTCGGTCTCCCGCACGTCGGTCTTCATCAAATTCTTGGCGTGCTTGCCATACAGCGGGTTACGACCGTTCCACACGGGGAACATCCCAAAGTCATCGCCAAAGAAATCATCAAACAAATTCTCACCAAAAATGCTGGGCAACATAAGTTATTCCTCCATTCATATCATTTCCTTATGCCCTGCGGGAGAAGCCTTTGTGGCTCCTCTTTTTGGAACAATTATGTTATAACACCATCTGTTAGCACTGTCAAGCGTCGAGTGCTAACGTTTACAAAGTTTATGATGTTTGTTCATAAAATATACGATTTCTCCCTGACTCTCTGAGGGAACCTCTCGGATAAAAACACACCAGTCCGGAAGAACAAGTTCCGAACTGGTGTGCTTTTCTTGAGAAATCTCAATATTTGAAGGCCTTTGCACTCCCTACTCTGTCCACATCGTCAAAGGGTGTCCGCGCCGGTGCGGGCTGCGGAAGTGGTTGTTCCACATCCTGCCCCAGCTTAAACTGAGCCACTTGTTCGCTCATCATACTGGCCTGCCCGGAGAGTTCCTGGCTGGCTGCCGCACTCTCCTCCGCCGTGGCCGAGTTGGTCTGCACCACACTGGAGATCTGATCCACCCCTCGGGCAATCTCGGAGATTTTGCCCGCCTGATCCCGGTAGTCTGTGGCAACGGTCTCGATGCTTTCCACCACCTGCTTGGTGCCGTCGGCCACGATAGAAAGGGAATCCGCCGTGAGCTTGGTCAACTCTTCCCCGTGCTCCACGGCCTGCACCGAGTTGGCAATCAGTTCATTGGTTTTTTTGGCTGCCTGGGCACTCTTGCTCGCCAAATTGCGCACTTCATCTGCCACCACAGCGAAGCCCTTTCCGGCCGAACCAGCCCGAGCCGCCTCAACGGCAGCATTCAAAGCCAGAATGTTGGTCTGGAATGCGATGTCGTCGATGGTCTTGATGATGCCCCGGATGGCAGAGGATTGGACGCTGATGTCCTCCATGGCCGCACGCATCTGTTCCATCTGCTGGTTGCTCTTCTCCACCTCATTTTTGATCCGCTCCAGGAATTTTCCAGCTTCCACCGCTCGTTCCGCTCCCTCGTTGGCCTGTCCGGACAACTCCTGAATGGCCGAGGAGAGTTCCTCCACGGAGGAGGCCTGCTCCGTTGCGCCCTGAGCCAGAGCCTGTGCGCCGCTGGCAATCTGCTCCGAGCCAGCATTTACCTGCGCGGCAGACTGTGCAATGGTGGTCATGGTGTCGGTCAATGTGGCGCGAATATGCAGCAACGCCTCTTTGATCTTAGAAAATTCGCCCACATATTGGTGTTCCAGGGTAAAGACCAGATTTCCCAATGCGATCTGGTGAAGCACTCGCGATATTTCGTCGATGTAAAGGATGTACTGTCTCAGCCGCTCCACAATCCGAACGACGTTGGCTCCCACCTCGCTGACCTCATCCCGGCCACGGGTATCTACCTGCACATCCAGCTCCCCGTCTGCCAGCTTCTCTACGGTCACATTCAGACGCTTCAGGGGCCTGGTAATGGACAGCGCGATCCAAACGCAGACAGCCGCTAGCAAAAGTCCGCAAGTCACCATACCAATCCATACAATGCGGACGAGGGCTGCGGTCTGGGCGGTAAACTCCGCCACCGGCATCACGCCCAGCACCGTATATCCCACGGCATCAATCACCACGGTACTGCCATAGTACTGGGTCCCATTGCGGGTATAGAGCATCACGTCGGAATTTTGCTTGTTGACAATGGCATTCAATATGTTGGTGGAATAGTTCACATCTTCCGCATTGGAGTTGATGACGGAACTGTCCGGATGATAAATGATCTGGCTGTTGAGATCATACAGCGTAATATAACCGCTTGTACCCACGGTAATCTTCTTCAACAGTTGATTTAACTGCCCCATATTGAGGTCCATGCCGACAACACCCTTGATGGTTCCGTTGACCGAAACGGGGGCGGCAATGGTAACCATGGACGCATCCCCATTGACGCTGGTATACGCCTCTGTGGTAATGGCGTCCTTTTTGTCCATGACAAGGGTGTACCAGGAACGGGTGTTGAAGTCAATCTGCCCTTTTGCATAGAGCGTCCCGTCACTCTGGAGCAGTTCTCCCGTGCTCAGATTCGCCACCCAGACATAGTCGATATTCTCCGAATTGTCCTGCTGGACCAGACGCAGCGTTTCCAACAGGCTCCCATATAGGTTGTGGGCGGTCATGCCGCCTTCAATGTTCTGCGTGGTGGTATCCCGTACAACCTGGGTGGATGCCAAGCCCTTGGCAACCCCATAATATTCTTCAAAGAAAGAGTCCACTTCACTGGCTGCATATTTGGACTCTGCATTGAGCTCGGCACCCTTCACTTGATTGACCGTTTTAGAACTCCGCAGCCCCAGAAAAACACTGATGAGCAGCAGTACAACAAACAGCGGGACCAAAATCCCCAACAGCATTTTCGGGACGATCCCAAATTTGACTCGTTTTTTCCCCGTCGTCTTTTCTTCTCTTTCGTTTTTCATGAAACTCCCTCCGCCTCCATTGCATTTGCTCTTCTTACTCCTTCTAACTCTTTCGATCCCTTCGAGCAAGTCGATGAGAATTCCACATGTCTGCCGGAACGTGTCAACCTTATCCTTATGCAACTAAATTACATAAACTCCCTTTATTGCCACGCAGGTGTCGTATGTGCTGTGTATAATTATATATAATGCAGGGAGATTTTACAAGCAGTTTTATGGTTTTTGTACAATAAATTTTTCCAGCTTATTCCACCCCCCTGTTGGTTGTGTCATTTATTTCACAAAATGTCACGTTTTTCTGTTGTATAACATCCTTCCAAAACCCAGCAAAAATCTTGTTTTCATTTTGAAAATATTTATAATACCAAATATACCAGGTTTGATCACAGCGCGCATGTGAAAAAATCACAAAAAAATCATTTGGGAGGATCGTATGAGAACATTTGTACAGAAACTGGGCAAGTCTTTGATGGGCCCCTTGTCTCTCATTGTTGCCGCTGGATTGCTCTTAGGCTTAGCGTCTACTCTGCAAAATCCAAATGTATTTGGAAACGCACTGGCTCATGTAGGCTTTGTCAATGACTTTATCAGCTTAGTCAATTCCCTTGCCGGAGGCCTCTTCAGCCTTCTGCCAATTTTGTTCTGTATGTCTGTGGCACAGGGAATGTCCAAAGAAGATCGGGATGTCGCCGCTTTCTCCTCTGTGATCGGATTTGTTTTATTCCATATCACCATCCGCTTCTTCCTACAGTTAAAGGGAATCACCGCTGAAACCACAAGCATTGAATATCTGACCAGTCAAGGCATGGACCTGTTGACCGCCACCCAGGAAAACGCAGCCTATGATACGGTACTGGGTATCTTCACCTACCGCATGAACATTTTCGGCGGTATCATTGTGGGCCTGTGGTCCTCCGTGATTCACAATCGTTTCCACGAAACCCAACTTCCCACCGCCTTCAGTTTCTTTAGCGGCAAGCGTTTTGTGCCCATCATGATTGTGGTGACCATTCCGTTTGTTGCCATTGTCATGTACTTTATCTGGCCCGTCTTTAACATGGTCATCAATTCCTTTGGCAGCCTGCTGGCTTCTGCCGGTGCATTCGGTACTTTTATTTACGGATTCTTGGAGCGTCTGCTGATTCCCACCGGACTGCATCACATTTTGAATCAGCTCATTCGCTTTACCCCCATTGGCGGCACTGCTGTGATTGATGGCGAACAGGTTTCCGGTGCATTGAATATTTTCAACCAGCTGTTGATGTCCAGCAATCCCGACATGGATACCATGCGGGAGGCCACCCGATTCCTGACCCAGGGCACCCATCCTTTCATGGTATTCGGCCTCCCGGCCGCATGCTTTGCCATGTATAAAACCGCCTATCCCCAAAACCGTCAGAAAGTCAAAGGCGTCCTTTTGGCGGCTGGATTGACCAGCTTCTTGACCGGCATTACAGAACCCATTGAGTTTTCTTTCTTCTTTATCTCCCCACTTTTGTGGCTCTTCCACGCATTCATGGCCGGTATGTCCTTCTTTATCAACACGCTTTTGGGCGTGTGTATCGGAAACGCAGGCGGCGGTCTGGTGGATCTGATGCTGTTTGGCGTCCTGCGCGGCCCCCAGACCAAATGGGTGCTCAATGTGGCCATCGGTCTGATCTATGCCGTGATCTACTTCTTTGTATTCCGCTGGGCCATTGTCAAATTCAACATTAAAACGCCCGGCAGAGAAGATGAGTCTGACGCGGTGAGCCAGACCCAGGAGGTCACGGAGTTGGGTGCCGCCATTCTCTCTGCCATCGGCGGCAAAGACAACGTGGTTGAGATTGACAACTGCATTTCCCGGCTCCGTCTGATCTTAAAGGATACCTCTGTTCTGGATGAGACCGCCCTGAAGGCCACTGGGGCCTTGGGTCTGATCCGCATCAACGATACGGCCTGCCAGATTGTATACGGTTCCAAAGTGGAAAAAGCTGCTGCGGAGTTGAAGCGGGCGGTAAAAGCAGAATCTTAAGCCCCCAAACCCTTCCATAACTGAAAAAATATCCATACAAAGAGGAAATAAATCATGTTGACAAGAACTGACCGAATCCAGAAAGATCTGGAAACCCTGGCAACCTACACCGCAACTCCCGGCCATGGAGTGACACGCTCTTCCTATTCCAAGGAAGATACCATGGCAAAGGAGTATCTGATACATGAGATGGAAAAACTCCATCTGAACATTTACCAAGACGGTGTGGGGACCATTTTTGGAAGAAGGGAGGGCTCGCAAAAGGATGCCCCTGTGGTGATGTTTGGTTCCCACTATGATTCCGTTGTCAACGGCGGGGCGTTTGACGGAGCCGCCGGAACCGTTGCGGCTCTGGAAGTCATGCGGATTCTGACCGAGGAAAATTTCCAGAACGACTATCCGCTGGAGCTCATTGTAATGAATGCCGAAGAGGGCGCCACCTTTGGCCCCAGCACCGGCGTAACCAATTCCAGAGCCATGGTCGGAACCCTTACCATGGATGAGTTAAAGACGGTAAAAAACCGCTTTGGCCAGACCAAACTGGAAGCCATGGTTGCATATGGCCTGAAACCCGACTTGGAATCCTGCATTCGTAAGCCTGGTTCCATCAAAAACTTTGTGGAGCTGCATGTGGAGCAGGGCCCCGTCTTGGATCAGGCTCAGGTCGAAATCGGATTGATCCAGTATTTGGCCGGAATTGGCCGATACACCATTCGCTTTCATGGACAGACCGCCGACTCCACCGCCCCTATGAGCACCCGGAAGGACGCCCTGGTGGCCGCTGCCGCTTTTGTCAAAGAGTTTGATGCCCAGATCAAAGCCCTGGGCCCGGATGTCACCGGTATGGTGGGAAAACTGGACATCACCCCCAATTCCAACCAGTTTGTCCCGGAGTATGTGGAAGGCAAAATTGAAATCCGCACCTTCCAAAAAGAAATCACGGAGACCACCGATTTTCACCAGCTGATTCAAAACATTCTGGACGAGGTAAGCTATACATACGGCATCCCATGCGAACTGGAAGAAATCCGAAGGATTCGTTACCCCAATCCCACCGGCCCCAGCGTCATGAACGCTGAAAATGTGGAAAAAATGAAATCCATCTGCGATCATTTGGGATACAGCTATCTGGAAATCAACAATGGAACCGGTCACGATTCCATGATTATGACGGATTTCTGTGATACCAATATGATTTATGTCCCCAGCCGAAACCACGGGGTCTCCCATTGTCCGGAGGAGTGGACGGACTATGAGAGCATTAAAAAAGGAGCGGATGTCCTGCTCTGCCTCATCAAAGACTTGGCCAAGAAAGAAAAATAAACACCAGGAGACTTTTTATGGATATTTTAGAACGGATTGATTACGCTGTCGTCCCTCGCCCGTCCCCGGACTGCACCCAAATTCCGGTCATGCTGACCGACGAAACCATGGAAGAGCGATACCACAAGGTCATGGACCACATGGGGCAGGAGGGGCTTGACACCCTGGTTGTATACGCCGACCTGGAACACGGCAGCAACTTCGAGTATTTGACCGGTTTCCTCCCCCGCTTTGAGGAGGCCCTGCTGGTTCTGCACGCGGACGGGACGCACTACATGGTCATGGGCAACGAAAACTTGAACAAGGTATCTTCTGCCAGAATTCAGGCAGCCCCCATTCACGCCCCCTATTTTTCCCTGCCCAATCAGCCCATGGAAACCGCCGAGAGCTTTCAGAGCCTCCTGTCTCACGCGGGAATTTGTGCTGGAACGCAGGTGGGAATTGCGGGCTGGAAGCTGTTTACCAGTTCCCTGGAGGACAATTCCAAACTTTTTGATGTTCCCTATTACATTGTGGATGCCATCCAAACACTGGTGGGCTCCACGGGCAGCGTGAAGAATGCCGTTTCTATCTTTATTGGAGACCAAGGCGCCCGCCGCACCAACAATGTGAACGAAATCGAGCACTATGAGTTTGGGGCATCTCTTGCCGGGGACTGTGTTCTGGCGTCTATGGACCTTCTGGAAGAGGGCGTCAAGGAAACCGACCTGGGAAATGCCCTCAATGCCCTGGGCCAGAAAAACAGTGTTGTCACCATTGCCGCATCCGGCAAGCGTTTTATCAAAGCGAATCTTTATCCTACGCAGCGCACGGTGCAACTGGGAGATCCCATCAGCTTAACCGTGGGCTATAAGGGAGGCCTTTCCTCCAGAGCCGGATATGCGGCTTGGGATTCCTCTCAGCTCCCCGAAGGAGCCAGAGATTACATCGATGTGGTGGTAAAGCCCTATTTTAACGCCTATGTCACCTGGCTGGAGCAGATTCGCTGTGGGATGTCCGGCGGGGACCTGTATGAACAGATTGAGCAGGTCATGCCAAAATCCCGGTATCACTGGTCCCTGTGCCCTGGTCACCTGACCGCAGACGAAGAGTGGCTGGCTTCCCCCGTCTACGAAGGAAGCCGGGAACTCCTTGTCAGCGGCATGTTGTTCCAGATTGACATGCTCCCCTCTGTGGAGGGATATGGCGGAACCAACGCCGAAAGCACGGTGGCTCTGGCAGACCAAACTCTGCGGGATCAAATTCAGGCACAGGCCCCGGCCCTGTGGGATCGTATCTGTGCCCGAAGAAGCTACCTGGAGCATGAGCTGGGCATCCAGCTCAGCCCGGATGTGCTCCCTCTCACCTCCACCGTGGCCTATCTGAGGCCCCTCCTCCTGCAAAAAGACAAAGCCATGAAAGTCAAGGCCCTGTAAGCTTTTCACATCCATCTCGAAAAAAACCTCCTGACCGAACATCGAAGTGTGTTCCGTCAGGAGGTTTTTTCACGGTTCCAAGCTGCGGTTGAAGCGATAATCAATATACCCGTCATACAACAGGTGGAGCACCAAATGGAGCGTCAAATAGCTGGAACGGTTGATGTTCATGACTTCATCAATGCTGGTACTCTGAAAATACAAGTTGTATGGAGCCATTCGAGCCAGCTCATTTTTATGAAAATTCGTGATGGAGACGATGGAGGTGCCTGCAATCCCCAGGCTGACCACCGATTCTCTGTACTTATCAATATTGCCCGACCAGGACGCAACAAACAGCAAATCCCTCTGGCTCATATATTTTTTCACGATTTTTAATTCGGTAGACGCGGATATGATGATGATTTTCTTGTTGACATTGAGAAAACAGCGGGCCATTTCCTGGAGCATCAGCCGCTGGCCCTGTCCCGTCCCATACGCATAGATGTTTTCTGCCTCATCCATTTTCTGATAAATCTCTTGGATCTGTCCATTCTGCTGGAACATTTTAATGGTCTGAGCAATGTCCTGATTGAGAATCTCGATGGCATCCACATCCTGTTTTTCTTCCTGTACATCATCGCTCTTCAGAAAATACTTAAATTCACTATACCCGCTGAAGTTCAGCTTCTGTGTGGTACGCAGCACCGTTGCTGTGGACACATTACACTTTTCCGCCAGTTTTGCAATGCTTAACGTGGTGCTTTCGTGCAGGTTATTCTGAATATATCCCAAAATACGCAAGTCGAGATGATTCAGCTTGGCGTAGTTTTGATTAATAATGCCGTCCAATTGGGTTCCCATAGGCCACTTCCTCCTGACAAGCCTCCTATAGTCCATATTTTGGGGGATCGTCGATTCCCTTGTGCTTATTATATCACATTATGTCAGAAATGTCTTGAGATTTCTGGCTTTTCGCCTGTTCCACCTCCCTGAGCCAGTGGGTGAGGCTGTGGAATCTACCTTGGCAGTTCTCCCATGGCGGCCCTCTTCTGCCAACTGGAAACCATCCTGGCACCATGGATCTCATATTTTCTTTTTTCTTGCAACACTTTCCCTTCCCCATTCGTTATCTAGGCAGAAAGGGGGCGAAATCCATTGTGGGAAGATTTATACGAAACCTATCAAAAAGAATTGTTGGCCTACGGCACCCGCATGAGCGGCAGCAAGGAACTGGCGGAAGATTTGGTGCAAGAGACCTTTATCAAAGCACTCATCCACACCAATACGGTGACCGATTTGTCGCCCAGCAAACAGCGGGCCTGGCTCTATCGGACCTTCAAAAACCTATTCTTTGACCGCTGTCGTCGGGCAGTTCTGGAGCAGGAATATTTCCACAGCGTCCAGCCCCAAATGACCGAATCCTGCGGCATTCTTGAGGTGGAAAACGCCATGCTTCTGCAAACCGTTGCCCCCCAAGACCGGGCCATCTTTCAGCTGCGCTACTTTGACGGCTACACCGCCCAGGAAATCTCCCAGATGCTGAACATCCCTCCGGGGACCGTTCGCTCCAAGCTGTCCCGCTGTCGAGCACACTTGAAAGAACAACTACAAACATGATGGAGGAATCAACTATGGCTACGAAACTGATGATTAACTGCGCAACCTGTGATGCCAGAAACATCCAAGAGGAAAACTACGCCCACTACGAGTCCATTACCCTCAACAGCGCCGCCCTGCTCACCAGTCCGGAGGGAAAAGCGGTGATGAGCAGGCTGCCCCTTACCCTCCACTGCGCCAATGTGGTGGAAGTCGCCCGAGATGTCAATGTACGCACCATCAATGGCACCCACGAAATCACTTGCACGGATGTGGTTTCCCCCTCTAAGTTTTACCTGGTTGTCAATGGTGTGCTAACCATCCACCCCGACACCCAGAAGCAGCTGGAGCCATGCGTGGGCATTACCATCAACGGTTCTCTGACCTGCCCGGAAAGCATTTATGCAACTCTCCCCAATGTCAATGTGAACGGTTCCACCACTTGCTATCCCGATGGGGCTATTGTGCTCAAACGCAATGCCGTCATCGACAAGCTGTTTGCCCTCCGGGCAAAAAACAACCTGTACTGGTCTGCCAAACGACTGATTATGGTGGACCCCCAGCTGGATGGTGCCGCTCTGCGCAGCAAGGGTGCTTCCTTCTGCTCCAAGGAAGTCCTTGTTGCCCAGTCCAAGGTGGAGGAATTGGTTGACCTGATCGACGAGCAGTCCCAACTTATCATCGTCCCGGACCACACCGTGGTGGTGCTGGATGACATCACCCTGGACGAGACCACCGTGCGGCGCTACGGCAAGAAGCTGTACGTCATTGGAGATGTGACCGTGCCTGAGCAGAGGGCCGATTTGGACGGTCTGGAGTACCTGAATGTCCGGGGCGACGTCAAGGTGCCCCAGGAACACAAGGAAGCGTTGCTGTCCGTGCTGACCGAGATTTCCGGGGAAGTCAAAGTTGCACGGCCCAAGGGGGCCACGTTGGAGGACAAACCCTTTGTAAAAATTACGAAGTGGATGTTGGAACAGCAGCCTGCGGGCCTCCAGGTCAGCGATTGTGCCGTAGTGCAAATCGCAGATGACATCCCCAAGGACTGGATCGTGGAGCGGCTGCACATTGCGGACTGCGCCGTGGTCAAGTGCAGTGAGGATTTGGAAGATGCCGTGACCATGATCAGTGAGGATGTGGGGCAAATCGGCCGAGGGGACGGCGACGATGACCAGGCCATTGGCAACCCCATCCAAGCCGCCCTGGGAGGCATCAAAGGTATCCTGGACACCAAAGTCATCAACGCGGCCCAGTATGTGCTGTAAGGGCAACCGTTCAACGCAGCCACGTAAAAATACGGTCTCTGGAGTTTGGCTCCGAGAAGCCTATCCCATCCCGGTGATTGGCGTCAGCGGGATGGTTTCTACGATTGAGGACAAACACCTGGGGGCTCTGGAGTCTGACACTCCAGAGCCCCTATATGCTCCCACCGCCATGACACACCACCCCAGCCATGCCTCTGAAATACTATGTTAAGGGCCGGGAACCCGCTCCCAAGTCCAGCAACGCCACAGGACGTGCCTACACCTCTCAAAATGGACTTTTCCTCATAATTTCGGCTTATTTTTGTGGTTTCAAACCGATTCTTCCCATGCGGCGACATATCTCTGCCTTTGACTCACCACCTTGCTGTTCGGCTGTTTTTTACAGTCCTTTATCTTTTCCTTCATAAATCTTGCAATTTTGTAGTTTTTGTTGCAAGATATGATAGAACAACTATACGGGATCGCGAACGGTTTCCCGTTGTTCCGAAGGCATACGAGGAGGTCACACATGGAGTACATCACAGTGCAGGATGCCGCAAAAAAATGGAACATTTCCAATCGGTTGGTACAAAAATATTGTGCGGAGGGCCGAATTGACGGAATTCGCAAATTCGGTAAGTCATGGGGAATCCCATCCGACGCGGTAAAGCCGCAAGACCCTCGTAAACGAAAAATCCCCATTCCCCCCCAGCACCCCCCACTGGGCCAAGAGGTCTTGAGCGAGTTCATGCCACTCATCAACACCCCCTTCCAGCCCGGGAGCTGTCTGGATTCCATCCGCCAGCTGGAGGATGGACCCAAGAAAGAGATTGCACTCACGGAGTACTATTATTTCAGCGGTCAGCCGGAAAAAGCCATACAAAAAGCGGAGTTATACCTGACCTGCCCCAACGGGGCGTATCGCCTCTCCGCCTGTTGGATCTATGCCTACGCGAATCTATCGGTGGGGCAGATCCAACATGCCCGGTATGCGCTGACGGAGATTCAAACTACGCTGGCTTCCAACGCGGCGAAAAGCCCACACCTCCACACCATCGAAGCCTTTGTGGTCTTTGCGTCTTCCGTACTTCTACATCTTCCGCTTCCAGAAGAAATGCCACCTGCACAGGAGTTTCTTCCGTTGCTTCCACCTGGCTTACGGGCGTTCGCTCTGTACGTCCAGGCCCACTACCTCTATCTCAAAGGGGAATACGAGAAGAGCGTAGGCCTCGTAGAGGCCACCATAACTATGGGTGCAGCACAGTATCCGATTCCTGCCATCTACCTACATCTGGTCGCGGTCATGGACTATATGAGTTTGAAACAGACACAGCGTGCTGAACACCACCTGTTGGTCGCATGGGAGATGGCACGCCCCGACGATTTGATCGAAGGATTTGGCGAACACCACGGGCTTCTTGGAGGCATGTTAGAAGCCATCATCAAACCGGGCTGGCCCGAGGATTTCAAACGGATCATCGCCATTACCTACCGTTTTTCCGCTGGATGGAGGAAAATACACAATCCGGTAACGGGACATGATGTGGCGGATGACCTGACAACCACGGAATTTGCGGTGGCCATGCTGGCAGCACGGGGATGGACCAACCAGGAAATTGCCCAACATTTGAAGATTTCCTCCCATACCGTGAAGCGGTATATCTCCATCGTTTTGCAGAAGCTGAACATCTGTCATCGCCATGAGCTGAAAAAATATATGCTGAAATAATAGAATGGATGGAAAACCGTCTTTGAACCTACCCGTTTCATACCCTGAAACGGGCGATGGCAAAGGCGGTTTTTTCTGCTATCATATGGATGAGTAAGGAAAATATGAGCAAAAAACGGCAGAGGAAGGAGGGCAAACATGAGAAACACACGACAGAACAACATGGAACTGGTTGGCGAAGGGACACAGACTTCTTCGCACGTTATGAATGTTCCGGTCTACACCGCAGCGGGGTGTAGTCCGTCCTGACGCAACGCAAAACCACATTCAGCAAAGGAGAGCAACGAGGATGAAAAAACGGATTGTAAGCTGGATACTGACCTTCAGCATCCTGCTGTCCACCCTTCCGCTGGGCGTCCTGACCGCGTTGGCCCAGGATCAAAAGATCCTGTACGGTGACGCGGACGGAAACGGCAAGGTGGAGCTGCTGGACGTCAACCTGATGGAACGGTATATCGCAGGCGAGGAAGGCGCAAACACGGACATCCACCTGACCGAAGCGGACGTGAACGCGGATGGCGCTCTGGATGACATCGATGTACAAGCGGTCAAGGACTATCTGGTGGGAAACCTGGATACCCTGACCCCCACCCTGTGTACCTTGACCTTTGAAACCGACGGAGGCGGCGAGATTGAGCCCATCACCGTGGGCAAGGGGTACGGTACCCACAAAGAGATCCCCTCCCCCGCCAAGGAAGGCCAGATCTTTACCGGATGGGTGGACGAGCAGGGCAATGACTTCTACCCCCTGGCCCCGGTCATGGAGGATATGACCCTCACCGCCGTCTATGCACCCGTATCATCCACAGAGCAGGTGCTGATTGACTCCTTCGCCCTCACCGATCAGTCCCCAGATCTGAGCTTTGCCCTCACCGGCACCTTTGCCTCGCCCGACGACGTGAAGGCCAATCTCCAGCTGACCGTGAAAGACGGTCGGGACCCCGTCGAGCTGGTGGTTGCCGGGTCCGGCGATTCCTGGACCGTGTCCGCCAAAGACGGCTTCCGTCCCGGCGGCTCCTACGAACTTGCCTTGGGGGATGGTCTGACCTTTACCGATAAGGACGCCCGTTACCGCACCGTTATGTTTACCATCCATCGGGCGGAAACAGACACCTTACAATATAATCCAGACATTATCTATCGCCAGGATACCACCTCGGTCACCTATTATCTGGACGATGGTACCAAATTGGACGTGCTGGACGCTCCCCTTCTGAGCAACGACCAGGGCACCGAGCCGATCACCGGATACTTTGAATGTGTTCCTCTCACTACGTTTGACCCCAACGTGGGAGACATCGTCTGCTTCTATGAGCATACGGCTCCCTTGGACCGAGACTATACCAGCACCGATTATTCCGACGACGCCACCGCATACGTCAAAGTCACAAAGGTAGACACTGCTGTGGATGAGTTCTACCGCAGTCGTTACTTCTTTGAAAGCCTGGGTGACGATGACCTGGATGAAGTCCTGCTCATGCCGGATACCATCCCGTATCAAGTCCAAACACTGCCCACCGCCGATGGCAAGGTATACTTTGAGTCCTACGATCATCTGGCCTATGCCGCACTGGGAAATACCCAGGCGCCGGACTTCCGTGTGGGCGACCTTCTGGTGTTTTACACGGAGGATTTCAAGGATATGACCGAGGACAGCTCGGTGGCATACGCCTTGATTACCAAAACCCTGCGCACCGATGTGTACTACAAATTGATTACCGAAGAGGAAAAAGACGCCCTGGCTGGGGAATTCTATGTGGAAACGCCAGTGGAGATCACCGAAGAGGATTTGGACATCGCAGCCATGGAAGAGCAGCTAATGGGACAAATCGAGGAGAGCGGCTTTGCAGACCAAGCCGCCGCGATGCTTGCCTCCAATGCCATGAACATGGAGAGCGTACAGTCCCAGATGCTGGAAATGGGTTTCACCGAAGATGAGATTCGTTCCCTGGCCGCCGCACCTTTGGCCACCGGCGGCAGCAATGGCCGCGTGGTCTTCAAAATGGAGCCCCCTGAAATTGAGCCCTCTATCCTGGTCAACGAACGCTATCAGGGCGGGGTTGGCATTGCGCTGGATGTGCGCGTGATTTTTTCCGTCTCCAAAACCTCCGGCTCCACCACCAACTCGCTGAAGGTGGAAGTCAGTGCCGGGTTTGAGGAGCAAGTGGCCTTTGACCTGGACGTGGGCATTGACATGAAGTGGAGTGGCATCAAGCTTTTGTCCAAGCTGGAAAAGGTGTACTGCAATGTGGGCGTGGATGTGAAGAGCTATTCTTCCATTTCCATAGGCGCAAAGTTCTACACCGTCAAGGACTCTCAAAACGACACCTGGAACGCCCTTCAGCAGGCCATTTCCCAAGGAGATACCAAGGCACTGCTGCGGGAGCTCAACGGACTGCGGGCACAAAAGGCCATGGGTGGAGATGAGAGCGGAAGCGTTTCCGCACGCATAGAAGAGATCCTGGGGCAGCTGCCCACCGTTAACGTAAATGGCCAGACGTATACCATTGACGAGGCCGAGAGCCTCCTGGGCCTGGTGGATGTCAGCGGCGAATTTGAGGAGATCCTCACCGCTCAGGATGAATCCGGCAAAAAGACAGGTCTGGAGCAGCTGATGGACAAATATTCCGAAATGCTCAACGTGGAAACAGACTGGGTCACCTTGGTGGATCAGCGCCTGTTCCAACAGGAATTTCACATCAGTGTGGTGGCCGTGAAGCTCAGTGCCAATCTGCTGGTCCATACCAATCTCAATCTGACCATCGGCGCCGACCTGGAATACGAGGTGGGCAAGCGGTACAACTTCTGGGTGGAGGTCATCTCCAGAACCTCCGGCAGCAGCGAGATGGACCTGCTGGATGAGCGTTTTGGCTTCCAGTTCTATATGATGGGCTCCATGGGCGTGCGTGTGGGCGTAAAGTTGGACGTCGCCATGGGATTTTTGACCACCAGCATCGGCAGCATCGGCGCCAACGTGGAGTTTGGCCCATACATCAAGCTGCATGGCTACTTTATGTATGTATTTACCAAAGAACGACCACAGAACAGCGCACAGTGGATCACAGACGAAAAAGCCATGGGTGCCCTGCACATGGAGTTTGGTCTGTACCTGATTGTCAAATTCAAAGCGCAGATTTTGTTTGGAGCCTTTAAGTACGAGCCCACTCTATACGATGCCGAGTACCCACTGCTGACGGCAGGCGTGCAGAATCATGTCTATGATTTTGCCCTGTCCCCACAGCAAGACGAACTCTGTTATATCATTGATGAGGACGCAGACTCTGAAAACGGCATCACCATGGCTCTGCCAGAAGCTTACCGACGTATGAAGACCATGGATCTGGTCTCTGGCAGCAAAGTGCAGAGTGTATACGATGACTCCAACTTCTACCTCCGCTTTACCAACCCCTGCTTCTCCATGGGAGAAGACAATAAAATCTCTGTGGATCCGCCGGAGGGCAGCCGTCGCGAAACCAGCGATATGATTGTAACCTGGAAGCTGGACAAGCTGGCGTTCAGCGCGTATGACATCTCCATTACTGTTCCGGTGGTATGGACCAGCCTCAGCGAAGAGGAAATGAACAAGGTCTCCACGGCCACGGTTATGGTCGGCAATGAGCAGGACGGCTTTGAGACCGTGTGGAGCGGACAGTTTACCCGTCTGCAAACCTTCGACCTGCCCTCTCAGGAAGAAATTCTGGACCTGATCGGCTATGATACCTTTACCTCTGCCGACGGAAGCAACCTGAAGTACGAGGGGGTTGGCGGATACCGGGACGAGAAAACCACGGGTCTGACCATCATTGGAGATACCAATTACATCTACGATATTCAGCTCAAGGATTACACCCTGACGGTGGACAACGTGCAGGGAACCGACGGGTCCACGTCGTCCCGCACCTATACCGCGGCCTATGGCAAGTCGTTTGTGGAATTGTCTGCCCTTTCCAACACCGGGGCCAATCACCCGGAAACCGGGAAGTATTCCTCGTTCAACGCATTGACCTATACCAACAGCGACGGCGAAGAGACCATATTTTCTTTGGACACACCTGTAAACTTGAGCTATATCAATCAATTTGGCTCAAACGGCAGGGTGACCGCCGTCTACCGTGACGAAGCGCGTACTGCCACGTTTACCTTCCGCGGCGTCAGTGTTCCGGACTTGACGGTGTCTTTCCGGGCAGGAGACGCCCCCGTCCCCGGCAACTTGGAGGCCTATGTCAAGGAAAACACTGGAGAAAGTGTTCTCATCAGCAGTGTCACGCCGTTCATTGCCCCTTCGGAATCCTCCATGACCTACATCGTAACCTGCGAATCGGGTGCTGACCTCCCGGTCCGTACCGTCCATTATCAGATTCATTCTCCGGAAGGTGTCACCACCTACGGCATTGGCGACTCGTATTATTTTGCCGGCTCTGTCATCTTTGAGCCGAAACTGTATACTGCCACCGGACATGTACTGAGTCCATGGTATTACGATCAAGAGCATACGCAGCTGGTGGACTTCAGCACTGCTCGTATTTCCGACCAGGATATTACCCTTTACGCGGAAATTCTGACCCAAAAAGTCACCGTACATTTTATCGTTCAGGGACAAGAACTCTCCACCAAAGAGGTATCCGCATTCGGATTGCTGCAAAACACACCCACGGTCCCCCTCTCCGGCAATCAGAAATTCCTGGGCTGGTACGATAACGCGGAATTTACCGGAAACGCGTATACCTGGACATCCACCATAGCCACCTTCGATTCCGATTTCTACCTCTATGCCAATATTGGAGAGAAGGCGTCTGTGGAAGGGCTGGACGCCGCATATTTCCAGCAATTCAAGTATACCACCGATTACGACGGGTATCGGCACGTTTTCTCCTTCGAACTGGGACAGGAATACCTGGATCAGGGAATCAAGTCCAGTGACTTCACCATTCAGTGGAGACCGAACGGAGCGGAGACATCCGTGGAGTGGCAGGACCAGTATGTCACCAACGCACCGGTCACTGCCGGCCTTTACGATATCAAACTCAGCTGGCCCGGTAACGACGATTACCTACCCATTGATGAGATTTATCTGGAAGGCGCAATCCGCATCAACAAAATTCCCTTCCCCACCACCGACGGGAAGGCTCTGGCCGCCCCCCGTGTGGAATATGTCGTTGGCGGAATCGGAATTTGGACGCCCAACAACTTCAACCGCTTGTCCTATAACGGCGACAACGTGGTGACCTATGTCCTGGACTACCTGGCAACGGATGGGTCGTTTATCACCTATGCCAGAGAGTCGGAGCCCCTTCAAGGCTATACCTCTGATTACAGCCTGCACACCTTTGAAATTGCGGACCTGTCCAAGTTGGAGAACATCTCCATTGACGCCCTTGGCTATGCCTATTTCCGGGGACGTATGGAGGTGGCAGAGGGCACCAATTATCTCGGCGTAACCACATCCTACGGCACCCTGAATGTGCCCATGGTCAGCAACTACCGGGCAGAAGTCCCTGTGTCCCTTCCCGCTCAGCAGACATCCGCCGGAACAGGCACCGCTAACCTTGCCCTGACATCCGCCACCGCCTCTTCCCTCACCGCGGTGCCGTGTGTGTCTCTCTCTGCCGGTCAGGCACCCGCCAACAGCGGAATGTCCCTGTCCGCTGCGGACATTGAAACGCTGCGTGGGCAGGAATTTGAGCTGACGCTGAACCTGGAGGGAAATGAGGGCATTTGGGGCGCGTGGGCACAGGTGTCGTTTGATTCCAACGCCTTTACACTGCTGGGCTATTCGGCAGGAGATGTGTTTACCCCAGGGACATATACCACCCAGAGCGATTTGACCCAGGACACCTTCCGCTTCCTGGCCACCCGTGACACGCTGGACGACTCGACGGACGACGGGACCTTGATTACCCTGCGATTCCAAGTCAAGGATGATGCGGAGGAAAAAGCCTATACCATCCACAGCGAGATGCTCCAGGCCGTCCATGCGCAAGGTGAGCCGCTGTCTGGCAGCAATGAGGATACTCTCGTGCTGGTTAACACCCACAACCCCGAACCGGTCACCGGGCAAGCCCCCACCTGTCTGGACAATGGAACCAAAAGCTATTATCGCTGCACCGTCTGTGCAAAAGCTTTTGAGGACGAAGCTTGTACCACAGAAATCACCAATCTGGATGAGTGGGTCGTGTTGCCCGCCACCGGTCACGACTACCAGGCCTCCTTTGACTGGGCGGAGGACGGCTCAACCTGCACCGTCACCTTGACCTGTGCCAATGACCCGTCCCACACCCAAACGGAGGACGCCGACGTGACCTCTGAGACCAAAACCGACGCCACCTGTACGGACATGGGCGTGACCCTCTACACCGCCACCATGGAGTTTAACGGGCAGACCTATACCGACACCATGGAGGTCACCGACATCCCCGCCACCGGTCACGACTACCAAGCCTCCTTTGACTGGGCGGAGGACGGCTCAGCCTGCACGGTCACCTTGACCTGTGCCAATGACCCGTCCCACACCCAAACGGAGGACGCCGACGTGACCTCTGAGACCAAAACCGACGCCACCTGTACGGACATGGGCGTGACCCTCTACACCGC
>CALXDO010000037.1 GCA_944387075.1 uncultured Oscillospiraceae bacterium
CCCCTCACCCCACGGAATGTTCCCCCTTCCGTGGGGTGTTTTTTCGTCCCCCACGGGTTTGACTAATTCCCACCTGTGTAGTATAATACGTTGATTATATAATGAGGAGAATGTGCTCATGTGGTTGGCCAAAAATTGGAAAGATTATGAGCTGCTGGACTGCGGCCGTGGAGAAAAGCTGGAGCGGTGGGGGACCCACCTGCTGGTGCGTCCCGACCCCCAGGCCATTTGGAATACTCCCCGCCAGCACAAGGGCTGGAGAACCGCCCATGCCCGCTATTCCCGCTCCCATACCGGGGGCGGTCAGTGGGCCAGTAAGCAGGTGCCCGAGCGGTGGCAGATTCACTACGGAGACCTGACCTTGAACGTGGGTCTGACGAACTTCAAGCACACCGGCGTGTTCCCCGAGCAGGCGGCCAACTGGGACTTCGCCCAGGACCTCATCCGCCGGGCGGGCCGCCCCATCCGTGTGCTCAATCTGTTTGCCTACACCGGCGGGGCCACGGTGGCCTGCGCCGCGGCCGGGGCCAGCGTGTGCCATGTGGACGCGGCCCGGGGCATGGTGCAATGGGCCCGGGAGAACGCCAAGTCCTCCGGACTGGAGGACAAACCCATCCGCTGGATCATTGACGACTGCGCCAAATTTGTGGAGCGGGAAATCCGCCGTGGCCGCCGCTACGACGCCATCATTATGGACCCCCCCTCCTATGGCCGTGGGCCTTCCGGCGAGGTGTGGAAGCTGGAGGAAAACCTGTACCCCTTTGTGGAGCTGGTGTCCGGGGTGCTCAGCGATGACCCCCTGTTTGTCATTCTCAACTCCTACACCACCGGCCTGGCCCCCTCGGTGCTGACCTATATTCTGCAAACCGTCATCGGCGGCAAGTTTGGCGGCCACACGGTGTCCGACGAGCTGGGCCTGCCCGTCACTCAAACCGGTCTGGCCTTGCCCTGCGGCGCCACCGGCCGCTGGGTGGCCAGTTCCGTGGAGAACGTCCGCCATGACTGAACCCATTTTGCGCACCCAAGACCTCACCTTCCGCTATACCACGGCGGAAGGGGTGGCCCCCACGGTGCTGGACTGTGTCAATCTCACCATTGAGCCCGGCGCCTTCGTGGCGGTGCTGGGCCACAACGGCTCAGGAAAATCCACCTTTGCCAAGCACCTCAACGCCATTTTGCTCCCCTCTGGAGGTCGGGTGTATGTGGACGGCATGGACACCACCGACGAGGCGTTGCTGCTGGACATCCGGCGCACGGTGGGCATGGTGTTTCAAAACCCGGATAACCAGATTGTGGCCAGTGTGGTGGAGGAGGATGTGGCCTTTGCCCCGGAAAACCTGGGGGTCCCCTCGGCGGAAATCCGCCGCCGGGTGGACGAGGCCCTGGAGGCCGTGGGCATGACCGAATACGCCCGCCACGCCCCGCACCTGCTCTCCGGGGGCCAGAAGCAGCGGGTGGCCATTGCCGGTGTGCTGGCCATGCGCCCCCGGTGCATCGTACTGGACGAACCCACCGCCATGCTGGACCCAGTGGGGCGGCGGGAGGTGCTGGACACCATCTGCACCCTCAACCAGGAACTGGGTATGACGGTGGTACTCATCACCCACCACATGGACGAGGCCGCCCGGGCACAGCGTCTGGTGGTCATGGATAACGGCCGTGTGGTCAAGGACGGTCCCCCGGCCCAGGTCTTTCAGGACGTGGTGGGGCTGCGCCGTCTGGGACTGGAAGTGCCCGACTCGGTGGCCCTGATGTATGAGCTGCGCCAGGCTGGACTGGACGTGCCCCTGGACGTGCTCACCCCCGAGGACTGTGCCCGGGCGGTGGCCCAAATTCTACCACACTAAGAGAGGCCCCTTCTATGACCCCTATCATCCAAACCAAACAACTCACTCATATCTATAGTCCAGGTACTCCGTTCGAGCATGCCGCGCTCAAGGGGATTGACCTCACCGTGGACCCGGGGGAATACCTGGCCATCATTGGCCGCACCGGCTCGGGTAAATCCACCCTCATCCAGCACCTCAATGGGCTTTTGCGCCCCACCTCGGGGCAGGTGCTCTTTGATGGGGAGGACATTTGGAGCTCCAAGGAGCGCACCCGTCAGGTGCGCTTCCAGGTGGGGCTGGTGTTTCAGTACCCGGAGTACCAACTCTTTGAGGAGACCGTATACCGGGACATCGCCTTTGGGCCCACCAACATGGGACTCAGCCCGGATGAGGTGGACCACCGGGTGCGCCAGGCCGCCCGCTTTGTAGGCCTGGAGGACCACACCCTGGAACAGTCCCCCTTTGACCTCTCGGGCGGACAAAAACGCCGGGTGGCCATTGCCGGGGTCATCGCCATGGAGCCCAAGGTGCTGATTTTGGATGAGCCCACCGCCGGGCTGGACCCTGCGGGAGCGGCTCAGATTCTGGGCAACATCCGGGCCTACCATCGGGAGAAACACGCCGCCATCATCCTGGTGTCCCACTCCATGAGCGAGGTGGCTCGGGAGGCTCAGCGGCTGGTGGTGTTCCGGGAGGGCACCATTCCCTACTCCGGCACCCCCCAGGAGGTATTCTCCCACGGGGCTGAACTGGAGGGCATGGGCCTGGGCGTGCCCGAAATGACCCAGGTGTTTGCCCGTCTGCGGGCCATGGGGTATTCCGTCCCCGCCTCGGTGTATACCGTGGAGCAGGCCCGGGACGCCATTCTGCTGGCCCGAAAGGGGGTACAGGGATGAACCTGAAGGACATCACCCTGGGGCAATTCTTCCCCGGAAACTCCTTTCTGCACCGTCTGGACCCCCGCATGAAGCTGTTGGGGCTGATCTGCTACCTGGTGGCCCTGTTTTTGGCCCAGTGGTTTGTCACCTACGGGGTGATGCTACTGTTGCTGGTGTGGGGGTGCGCTGTGGCCCACATCCGGGCCAAAACCCTGCTGGGCGGTATGAAACCGGTGATTTTCCTGCTGATCTTCACCGCCGTTCTCAACATGTTCTACACCCCCGGCACGCCCTTGGTGTCGTTTTGGATTTTCACCATCACATATGAGGGCATTTTGCACGCCTTTTTCATGGTGGTACGCATCATGATGCTCATTTGTGCCACCTTTCTGCTGACCTATACCACCTCGCCCCTGTCCCTCACCGACGGGCTGGAGAGTCTGCTCTCCCCCCTCAACCGTGTACGGGTTCCAGTGCATGAGCTGGCCATGATTATGTCCATCGCCCTGCGCTTCATCCCCACCCTCATCGAGGAGACGGACAAAATCATGTGCGCCCAGCGGGCCAGAGGCGCGGACTTTGACTCCGGCGGGCTGATCCGCAAGGCCAAAGCTCTCATCCCACTGCTGGTGCCTCTGTTCATCTCCTCGTTCCGTCGGGCCGACGAGTTGGCCACCGCCATGGAGTGCCGTTGCTACCACGGCGGACAGGGCCGCACCCGCATGCGGGAGCTGCGTCTGCGCCCCTCCGATTGGCTCTTTCTGGCGGCTATGATCGTGGTGGCGGTGGCCATCGGCGTTCTGGGCCAGTCTGGCCTGTAATTTCATTTTTGTGTTTTTGTGAGGTGTCTGCATGCAATCCCGTAACATCGCCCTGCGCCTGAGCTATACCGGCACCGCCTACCACGGCTGGCAGGTACAAAAAAATGCCGTCTCGGTGGCGGAAACCCTGGAAAAAGCCCTGACCTTTGTGGTCAACCATCCGGTGAAGGTCACCGGGGCAGGGCGCACCGATGCAGGAGTCCACGCCCGCACGTATGTGGCCAACTTTCGCACCACCTCCGCCATTCCCCTGGAGCGGCTGCCCCTGGCGGTGAATACCCGTCTGCCCGACGACATCGTGGTGTCCAAGGCTACCTTGGTGCCTGACCACTTCAACGCCATCGGCTCCTGTTTGAAAAAGGAATACACCTATCGCATTTACAACTCCCGCATCCGAGACCCCTTCTACGTCAATCGGGTGTGGTTCTACCCACGCCACCTGGACGAGACCATCATGGCAGCGGCGGCGGCTCAGTTTGTGGGCACCCACGACTTTGCCGCTGTGCGCTCGGTGGGCACCGAAACCCGCACCACGGTGCGCACGGTGCACTACTTCGACATTGCCCGTAAGGGCCAGATCATCGACTGCCGGGTGTGCGCTGACGGGTTTCTCTACAACATGGTACGGGCCATGGTGGGCACCTGCATCTATGCCGCCGAGGGCAAGCTGGCCCCGGAGGACATCCCCCAAATTTTGTCCTCCCGCAACCGCACCCTGGCCGGCCCCACCGCTCCCCCCGACGGCCTGTACATGACCAACCTCTGGTATGAAGAGGACGTTCTCTGAGGTGACCAACTATGGACGATACGAACACCAAACAATCCAACCCCCAGCCCAAGCAGCCCAAATTCATTGTGCGGGTGCTGCTGTTTCTCCTGGCCCTGGCGGTGGTCATTGGCGCTGTGGCTGTGGTGGTCTTTCGGGACCGTCTCTCCCTGGACAACATCAAGCGATGGATTCACTACCGCTCTCTGGTGCTCAACGACAGTGGGCAGGCCGACTCCTTCCTCTATGGCGGAAACCTGGAGGACACCTTTGCCGTGCTGGATGGGGACCTGCTGGTGTGCTCCACCAGTTCCATCTCCCTCTACTCCGGCAGCGGCACCCAGTATGTGGACCTCACCGTATCCATGGAAAATCCGGTGGTGACCACCAACGGCTCCCTGGCTGCGGTGTACGATGCAGGTGGCTCTTCCCTGTATGTATTGGGCCAGCGGGAAGTGATCTGGTCCACCACAAACCTCTCCTCCATCCTCTCCGCCCACCTCAATCAAAATGGACAGCTGACGGTGGTCAGCCAGAGCAGCGGCTACAAGGGGACGGTGACGGTGTACAACAGCAGCTACGAGAAGCTCATGAGCGTCAATCTATCCACCGCCTACGTCATGGATGCCGCCCTCTCCGACGACGGCAAAACCCTGTCCATTCTCAATGTGGGGCAGAAAGACGGTGTATTTACCTCTTCTCTGGCCCTGTATACCCTGAACACCGGGGACTCTGGCGACTTCCAGCCCAATCTCACCTGTGATCTGGGTTCCTCTGTGGTGTTGGAGACCCGGCACACCCTCTCCCGGGTATGGTCCATCGCAGACCGAAACCTCTCCATCACCGATCACCAGGGAAACACCACCACCGTGGATTGGAGCGACATGCACCTCAAGCGGTACAGTCTGGCTGGAACCGATTACGCCGTGGCCCTGCTGGCCAAATATCGGGCCGGAAGCCAAGGGGAGCTGTGGGTGATTGCAGAGGATGGCACACACAAAAGCCTGGACATTGACCAGCAAGTGCTCTCCCTGGCTGCCTCCGGGCGGTACATTGCGGTACTCACCGGCAGCTCGTTGAACATCTACACCCGGGATTTGAAGCCGTACGCCACGCTGGACAGCACCCAGGGCGCCCGCCAAGTGCTTCTCATGGAGGACGGCTCCGCCATTCTCATCTCTGCTGACAGCGCCAGCTTTTATGTGCCTTAACGCAGCCCCCCACCCTTGCCTCTGTGAGACTTTGGGGAAATTTATCCGAAATGAATGAGTTCGCCCCAAGGGGCGTATAGATAAGGAGGATTCCATGACCGCATATATTTTTGATGTCATCATTGTTCTCGTTTTGGCTTTCTTCGCCTGGCGTGGTGCCAAGAAAGGCCTGATTCTCACCCTGTGTGGACTGTTGGGCCTGGTGGTGGCCTTTTTCGGCGCCCAGCTCATTTCCACCCAGTTTTACCAGCCGGTAGCCAGTATTATGCAGCCCGCCATTTATCAGACCATCCGCAACGCGCTCCCCGAGCCGGAGCAAGAGCCCAGCAATCCGCTTCCCAATAACTCCGTTTCCGCTACCACCCCCCCGTCCGATTCTCAAGAAACCGCCTCTTCCTATACCATCGATCAGCTTCTGGAAATTCTGGAGGAAAAGGGACTGTATGCCGGCTTCTCCTTCTTCCTGGATCCCTCTCTGCTGGAGGACGCCATTCCTAAGGAGGAGGGCGTGCCAGGAAGTATCGTGTCCACGCGCAACCTGGCAGACTACCTGGCCAAGCTGGTAGCCAAGGCGGCCCTGTTTGCCCTGTCCTTCCTGTTCATCCTCCTCGTCTGGTTCCTGGTCAGCCACATTCTGGACTTGGCCTTCCACCTACCCATTCTGGCCGCGGTGAATACCGCTGGTGGGCTGCTTGTAGGTCTTGTGAAGGCAGCGCTCATCATCTTTATCCTGGTATGGCTGGGACAGTTGGCCAACATCGTGCCCCAGAATCCCACCACCCCAGTGCTCACCCTATTTACCCCAAAAGGTCTGGGCACGTTTTTGGATCAGCTGTTGCTCTAAGAAACTGCTGAAAATCCGCGGTTTCTTCATGCCCAGTTCATATTCTTCTGGTAGGGTATCCCTCAAAGGATACCTTCCGAAAGGAGTTTAACATGCAGCCGACATTATGTACCCGATGCCACAAAAATGTGGCGGTCATCTTCATTACTAAAATTGAAAACGGCGAGACCAAAAATGAAGGTCTGTGCCTGAAATGTGCCCGAGAGCTGGGCCTCAAGCCCATAGACGATATGATGCAGAAAATGGGCATCTCCGACGAGGATCTGGACTCCCTCTCCCATGAGATGATGTCTGCCTTCGGCGGTGTGGAGGGCCTGGAAAACCTGGCTCAGGACCAGTCCCCCCAGGAGGACGAAGAAGAGGACGAGGGCCGCACGGCCACCTTCCCCTTCCTCAGCAAGCTCTTTGGCGGTCAGTCCGGCCCGGAGGGCCCTGCCCATCGCGGCCCCGGCAAGGAGGAAAAACCCGCCCCACCCAAGCCGCCCAAGCGCAAATTCCTGGAGAGCTATTGCATGTCCCTGACCCGCAAGGCGCAGGAGGGAAAGCTGGACCGCATTGTGGGCCGGGAGAACGAGATTCAGCGCACCATTCAGATTCTCAACCGCCGCCAAAAGAATAACCCCTGTCTCATCGGCGAGCCCGGCGTGGGTAAAACCGCCATTGCCGAGGGCCTGGCCCAGAAAATCCAGGACCGCCAGGTGCCCTATAAACTGCTGGACAAAGAGGTGTACCTGCTGGATCTCACCGCTCTGGTGGCAGGCACCCAGTTCCGGGGCCAGTTTGAGA
>CALXDO010000038.1 GCA_944387075.1 uncultured Oscillospiraceae bacterium
GAAGAAGGGGTTCCACGATTGACCACAGTTCATCACTTACTAGCTTCTTTGGCATACCTTTCACCTCCACTAGCATTATATCTCATCATCCGTAGCTTGTCTGGCTTTTGTTAGGCGCTCTTAGGCGCATGGAACGCCATTCTCCCGGCGCGGCCTGACCCGCTGCTTAGCTACATCGTGAAAATCGTTCGGAACATTTCAATCAAAATCTATTGGAAAAAGGGAGCAGCCAAGCGCAACAGTATTTACACAATCGCTATGCAGGAAATTGAAACCTGTATCGCAGACAAAAAAACCGTGGAAGATGAAATGGAAGCCAGAGAGCTTGCCCGTATCATAGAGAGCTTTTTGGATACACTGACCGCAAAAGAGCGCATTATCTTCATGCGCCGCTATGCGTACATGGATCCCTATGCAGACATCGCAAAGCGCGTGGGCATATCTGAAAAAAATGTGTCCGTCCGACTCACCCTAATCCGCCAGAAGATGAAACAATACTTGATCGAACGGGAGGTGTTCGTATGAACGCTAAATTGTTTTCCGAAGCCATGAGTGAAGTCAACGATCAGTATTATGAGGAAGCAGCAAACTATTGCTGCCAAAAACACAGGTGGATAAAATTTACATCTTTAGCTGCTTGCGCTGCCGTCGTGTTAGCAGTATCATTTGCGACCATATGGCAACAGCTTCCAGGTCAAACTGTGCCACAGCCAGAGTATAATCCCCCAATCATGACTGACCCGGATGATCAGGCGGACGATACTGAGCAAGTCATAAGTCTTAACATCAATGAAATTGCCGCTTCTGATGCCGTAACGAGCAACATTAATCTTTGCGGAGACGATTATACCCAAATGTCTTATGAAGAACTGCTCACTTATTTTGATGTAACTCTGCCAATTACAGAAGTGCTCCCCTATCTTACACTCCAGAGCAAAGATTTTGGCATCTTCCAGTCAGAAAATCGTGATGTTTATTATGATGGAAATTCTGTTGCATTCCAAAATTCCGATGGGACGCAGAACATGAATATCGGCCTTTCAAAAGTATTTAAGCACACTTATGATATTTTTGATTTAAGTGAGGACGAACTCAAATTCACAGATATAAATGGTAGAGAATTGGCGGTTTTCCACTACAAAAATGAAAATGGAGCAGAGTGTTTTTATGCCGAATTCTTGCAAGATGATGTTGCCTTCACAATCCGTTCGGAACATATTTCTGTGGAGGATTATGCGAAATGCCTGCAAGCATTGGTCAATCAAACGCAGCAAAGCAGTAACTCTGTCCACACTATCGCAGGTGAAATTATTGCAATCGACCCATACGCAAATCACATTGGAATTCGTTTGGACGAGGATCAGGCCCTGAAATATAGCCGCGGATATGGAATTGACCTACCAGACGGACAAACTACTGACGGATATTCGCTTGGTGACCGTGTAGAGGTAACATATACGGGAGAACCAGCAACAATTCTAACAATATGGGCAGAGCAATTTTTGGATATTACATTACTTCCATAAAGGTAAAGTCTCTGTGCTGCATAAGTATTGAAAAATTTTTATACATATATAGTGAATGGTTAGATTGAGGGAATTCATATGAAGAAGTTGACGGCAATCGTCCTAACATTGATATTCATATTGGCTTTGACTGCCTGTGGCGCGCCAACAGGTGGTGGAGAATCCGTAGCCAGCGGAACTATCTCCAATATTCCCAATAGCAATATGGATCATACTAACACAGAATTATCACAATCAGCAGATTTTGAAACTATGAGAGGTACAGTTTCTCGTGTAGGGGCAGAGGAAACTTATGAATTAACTGTAGAAGAAATACAACAGGTTGTGGAAATTATCGAAAATAGTAATTGGAACACAAAAGGAACCGCCGATTGCACGAATGACTGTAAACTTATAATCAACGGAGAAACATATTACTACCATTCAGATTGCGGGACATGGAATGACAATTGGAATAACCGGTACCTGACGGTAACAGATACTGAAAAAGAAAGTATCAATGCCGTGTTAAGTCAATATATAACACTTGGTTTCTAAACACCTGGCATAGTAATAAAATCTATTTTTAAGGAGCAAGGAAATCATTTCCCTTTCCCCTTTCATTTGCGCATAGTCCATGCCTAAAACACCACTTATGCATATTGATACTTATCTAGGACAGAGCCAAGGCAAAAAGATCTAGCAAAGGGCAGCCGAGAAATCGACTGTCCTTTTTCCATGCCAACAATCAGAAAGGAGTGACCAACCATGACAAACCCGAAAGAGAACCGCTGCAAACCAGAAAAATTGGCTTGCAGCGGTATTTTGGCACCCCCGGCGAGAATCGAACTCACAACTAACCCTTAGGAGGGGCTTGTTATATCCATTTAACTACGGAGGCTCATGCACTTGTCTGGCGGCAAAGCCGCCTTGCATATTGTACCCAATTCCTCCGATACTGTCAATGCGGCACAAGAACTTTTCTGGATTTTATCGGGTTTTCTCCCCTTCTGACGTTGCAATCCCTATTATTTCGGGATATAATAAATGGCTGTATGTGATCGGATGTGGACCTTGCGCCAACCTTCTCATATGAATTTTGGCTGAGATACCCAGCCACACAATGAATTCATAAAATGCTTGTACGCGCCATCGGGCGCGCCCCGCTGATACGGGGCCCCAGGCGGTCTTGCCAATATACTAGGAGGAAAACTGTTGCATGAAAAATGAGAAATTGAGAAATGTAGCCATCATTGCCCACGTTGACCATGGCAAGACCACCTTGGTGGATGAGATGCTCAAGCAGGGCGGCATCTATCGGGAAAACCAGGCTACGGTGGACCGTGTTATGGACTCCAACGACCTGGAGCGGGAGCGCGGCATCACCATTTTGGCCAAAAATACCGCTGTGCACTACAAGGACACCAAAATCAACATCGTGGACACCCCGGGCCACGCCGACTTCGGCGGCGAGGTGGAGCGCATTTTGAAGATGGTCAACGGCGTTATTTTGCTGGTGGACGCCGCTGAGGGCCCCATGCCCCAGACCCGCTTTGTGCTCTCCCGTGCCCTGGAGCTGGGCCACCGGGTGATCGTGGTGGTCAACAAGATCGACCGCCCCGACCAGCGCATCCACCAGGTAGTGGATGAAGTGCTGGAGCTGCTCATGGATTTGGACGCCACCGACGAGCAGCTGGACTCCCCCACCCTCTTCTGCTCCGGCCGTCAGGGCACCGCCTCCTACTCCCCCAACGTGCCCGGCACCGACCTGGTGCCCCTGTTCGAGACCATCTTGGAGTATATCCCTGCTCCGGAATGTGACCCCGAGGCCCCCTTCCAGATGCTGGTCTCCTCCATCGACTACAACGAGTTTGTGGGCCGCATCGCCATTGGCCGCATTGAGCGGGGTACCATCAAGCAAAATCAGGAAATCGTGGTGTGCAACTACCACACCCCCGATGAGGTGAAAAAGGCCAAGGCCGTAAGCCTGTACACCTTCGACGGTCTGGCCCGCACCCCCGTCACCGAGGCCGCCGCCGGTGAGATCATTGCCATGAGCGGCATCGGCGACATCACCATCGGCGATACCATCTGCGCCAAAGACGCCGTGGAGCCCATGGAGTTTGTGAAAATCTCCGCCCCCACCCTGGAGATGACCTTCTCCGTCAACGACTCCCCCTTTACCGGTCGCGAGGGTAAGTTTGTCACCAGCCGTCAGCTGCGGGACCGCCTGTTCCGAGAGACCCTCAAGGACGTGTCCCTGCGGGTGACCGAGGTGGAGGATTCCACCGACTCTTTCAACGTGGCCGGACGGGGCGAGATGTCCCTGTCCATCCTCATCGAAACCATGCGCCGCGAGGGCTACGAGTTCCAGGTCTCTCCCCCCCGTGTGCTCTATCAGGAGATCGACGGGGTCAAGTGCGAGCCTGTGGAGCGAGTGGTCACCGACGTACCCTCCGACAACGTGGGTGCGGTCATGGAAAAGCTGGGCGCCCGCAAGGCAGAGTTTTTATCCATGACCCCGGTGGGCAACCGCATGAAGCTGGAGTTCTTGGTGCCCTCCCGCGGTCTGTTTGGCTACCGCAACGAGTTCTTGACTGACACCAAGGGCGAGGGCATCATGGCCTCTGTCTTTGAAAAGTATGTACCCTATAAGGGAGACATTCAGCGGCGGAATACCGGCTCCCTGGTGGCCCATGAGACCGGTGAGTCTGTGGCCTACGGCCTGTTCTCCGCCCAGGACCGCGGCTCTCTGTTCATCGGCGCCGGTGTCCCCGTATACGAGGGCATGGTGGTGGGTGTGTGCCCCAAGATGGAGGACATCACCGTCAACGTCTGCCGCAAAAAGCAGCTGACCAACATGCGTGCCTCCGGCTCCGACGAGGCTCTGCGCCTGGTTCCTCCCCGCATTCTCTCCTTGGAGCAGTGCCTGGAGTTCCTGGCCGACGACGAAATTCTGGAAGTCACCCCCGAAAACCTGCGCCTGCGCAAGCGTATTCTCAACCACGAGCAGCGTATGAAGGCCCAGAAGGGGAAAAAGTCCTAATCAAGACACAACTATGGGGGCGTTGCCGAAGCAACGCCCCCACTTTTTTCTCTGATTAGTAGAGCATCTGGCCGAACAGTCCTGAGAGGATATTGGTCAATCCGTTGTCCCCGAACTGCTTGAGAATCTCACGGACAGTGATGCTCTCCCCGTTCATGGACAAGGTGATGCCGCCCACTGCCTGGTACACCAGGGCGGGTACCAGCCACCAACTCACCAGCAGGATTACCGCAACCCCCACCAGGTAACACATCCAGAACCCTCCGTTGCTCTGGTCTTGGCACAGTGCCTGGGCGGACAGACCGCCGAAGAGCACCGCAGTAAAGCAGGCCAGTGCCACCAACCCCAGAGCCAGGTTTAGAGAGAAGATGGATCCCACAAAGGCCAGCAGAAGTACCACCGTGGTCACGCCGCCGTTGGCACTGTTGGCAATGTACGCATCCAAGATGCTGCCGCCGCTTTTGAACATGCAGGTGAGCACAAAGAGCATCAGGGTAAACAGAGCCATACCCAGCACGGCCAGGAGCAGTCCGAACACAAGGCTGCCCAGGGGATTCCCACTCACTGTTATGGCGGTGCTGCTGCCAAACATACTAGAGAAGGCATTCAAAGCCCCCAGGCTGCCCCGCAGGATTCCGGCCACTTTCCCCACCATGCTCCACAGCAGGGCGATGACCACCACCACCCGAATGACGGTCAAAGTCACCGCCAGGGTCAGGTTTTTCTCCGCCACAGCGGTGCGCACCGCCTGCACGGGTGAGGCCCAATACTGGGAAGCAAAAGGCTTCAGGCTCTTGGCTGCGTGGACGGTGGTGTCTCGCATCTGTTTCCCCATCTGGGCAAACTGCTGGGCCTGCTGCGAGGATGGGCCCCCCGTCTGCCCCGGTTGATACCCGTAGCCCGGCTGCTGCTGGTATCCATAGCCGGGTTGCTGCTGATACCCAGAGCCCGACTGCTGCTGGTACTGATAACCCGACTGGGGGCCGGGCTGACTTTCCTGCGCCTGCCCATAGCCGTAGCCCTGCTGACCGGACTGTGGGGGCTGTTGGGTGGGCTGCTCCGGCTGAGGTGTGGTCTGCTCCTGTTGCTTGTGCTGGGCCTGGGGACAGGTACACACCTGTCCATCCTCCAGGGGCGCGCCGCAATACTCACAAAACCGCATGAAATCTCCTCCTCGTTTCCTTTTCCCCTCTGGGGGCAGATTCAGATGGTTCCACTCGTGGAATTTTGACAATTTTCTGGTGACACCATCCTACCACTTTTGCGTGCAAAAGTAAATGGAATTTTCGGAGAGATGGAACTGCCCTGCCCTTTTCTTGCGGGGATGGGGCTGGCATGGTATAATGTCAAAAAACTTCTGAAGAGTGGCCCATCCGGTCCCCTCTCACACGTTCAAAGGAGCGTCTATGGATATTTTACTTCACATCTGCTGCGCCCCCTGCTCGGTGGCCTGCATTCAACAGCTGCGGGAGGAGGGCCACACCCCCACCGGCTTCTGGTACAACCCTAACATCCACCCCTTTCTGGAGTACAAAGCCCGCCGGGACACCCTGCGCCAGTACGCCCAGGACATTGACCTGCCCCTCATCGAGCGAGATGACTACGGCCTGCGGGAGTTTACCGCCGCTGTGGCGGCCAACTCGGACGCCCGCTGCTCCTGGTGCTACGCCCGCCGCTTTGAGGAGTCCGCCAAAACTGCCGCCGAACAGGGCTTCACCCACTTCACTTCCACCCTTTTGGTCTCCCCCTATCAAAACCGGGACTTGATGTGTGAGATTGGGGCCAAGGTGGGGGCCAAGTACGGGGTGGAGTTCGCCCCCTACGACTTTCGCCCCCGCTTCCACGACGGCCAGACCCAGGCCCGGGAGTTGGGCCTGTATATGCAGAAATACTGCGGCTGCATTTACAGCGAGGAGGATCGCTTCTCCAACCGCCGGAAAAAGCAGCTGCACAAGCTGCACAAACAGCAGGCCGCACAGGCAGAAGGGAGATGACCCCCATGGCACTGGAAGAAGGCAAGATATATCCCGCCCACATCGAAGGCTACGCCAGCGACGGCACCGGTGTGGCCCGGGTGGGCGGTATGGTGGTCTTTGTCCACGGAGCCGTCCGGGGCGAGGATGCGGACATCTGCATCGAGCATGTGGGCCACAACGCCGCCTGGGCCCACATGGCCGCCCTCCACACCCCATCCCCCGCTCGGCGGGAGCCGGACTGCCCCCACTACGGCCAGTGCGGAGGCTGCCAGTTTCGCCACATGACCTATGAAGAGGAATGGAACGCCAAACGGCAGCGGGTGGAAGACGCCCTCCACCGCCTGGGCGGCCTGGATTTGCCCGTGTCTGCCATGCACGGGGCACAAATCACCCAGGGCTACCGCAACAAAGTACAATTTCCGGTGAGTTCTTCCGGCATCGGCTATTACCGCTCCCGCACCCATCAGGTCATTGACATCCCCCACTGCCACCTCCAGCCCCAGGTGGACAGCCTGTGCCGCCAGGTGGTGGCGGACTGGATGAAACAGTACCGCATCCCTCCCTACCAGGAAAAGACGGGCAAGGGCCTGGTGCGCCACCTGTATCTGCGCACCAATCAAGCGGGGCAGGTGCTGTGCTGCCTCATTGTCAACGGCAGACAGCTGCCCCATGGCGACGAACTGGTGGAGGCCCTGCGCCGTGCCGTTCCTTCCCTGGTGGGAGTGGTACTCAACGCAAACACCCGGAAAACCAATGTGATTTTGGGCACAGAGTACCTCACCCTGTGGGGACAGGACTGGCTGGAGGAGACCTTGTGCGGCCACACCTTCCGGCTGTCCGTCCCCTCCTTCTTTCAAATCAACCAGCCCCAGACCCAGGTGTTGTATGGTCGGGCGGTGGAGTTCGCGGGCCTGACAGGCCGCGAGACGGTGGTGGATTTATACTGTGGCATTGGCACCATCTCCCTCACCCTGGCCCCCCACGCGGCCCAGGTCATTGGGGTGGAAGTGGTGCCCCAGGCCATTGAAGATGCCAAGGAAAACGCCCGGCACAACGGCCTGGCGGACAAGACCCGTTTCCTGTGCGGCGACGCCTCCCAGCTGGCCCTCCAGCTGGAGCAGGAGGGGATCACCCCAGACGTGGTGGTGGTGGACCCGCCCCGCAAGGGCCTGGCCCCCGACGTGGTGGACACCATCGCCCGCATGGCGCCCCCTCGGGTGGTGTATGTCTCCTGTGACCCCGCCACCCTGGCCCGTGACTTGAAGCGGTTTGCCGGGCTGGGGTATGTAGCCCAGCGAGCCGAGGCGGTGGATTTGTTCCCCCGGACGGCGCATGTGGAGACGGTGGTCCGTTTGTCCAAACTCAATGCCAAGTAGCATATCGAGGTGGAGTTGAATCTGGACGAACTGCATTTGACGGTGGCCGAGAGTAAGGCCACCTATGAGGAAATCAAGGCGTATGTGCTGGAGCATACCGGGCTGAAAGTCAGCCGCAATGTCCGTCTGAAAAGGAAGCGGCGATTACAGAGGCATTGAAACATTTTGGGATGATTTGATGAAAATGAAGTGAACGAGGTTGACTATGGAGCATAAAGGAACAATCACAATAGAAACAAAACGGCTTGTGTTGAGAGCTTTTGTAATGGAAGATGCACCGCTTGCTTTTGCTAATTGGGAAAGCGATGATCATGTAACAGAGTTTTTAAGATGGCAAACATATCACAGCGTGGATGCGACAAAAGAAGTGATTGCCGAGTGGATTGAGAACTACACAGATAAGTCCTTTTATCAATGGGCGATTGTATTAAAAGAAATTAATGAGCCGATTGGCACTATATCTGTTGTCGATATGGACGAAAAAACCAACAAAGTGCATATCGGTTATTGCATCGGTAGCAAATGGTGGCATAAAGGATATACAAGCGAAGCCTTTGCTGCTATTATTCCGTTCTTTTTCAATGAGGTAAAGGTTGGAAGAATAGAATCCCAGCATGATCCCAACAATCCAAACTCTGGCAAGGTAATGCAAAAATGCGGCTTGAAATATGAGGGTACTCTCCGCAAAGCCGATTGGAGCAACAAAGGAATTGTGGATGCTTGTATGTATGGACTATTGGCAGAAGATTATTTTAATGCATAGAAGTTTATGATCTGAGTGAAATGAAACATTCAAAAATCGAAGAAATCGCCATCAGCCACAAACGTGAGCATGAAGGCTATGAATGTTTGTGCCGTTTGGTGCTGCTAATAACTCTGTTGTCAGCGTTTATGAGATACCCCCGTTAAAATCGGCTTATCCCTATCACTATCATCACAAAAACGAGGAAACCCTTTATATTATCAGCGGCAAAGGCGTGTTGCTACCCATTACGACAAGTTGGCTTCCTCTCTTCTTGCCTTTGTTTATCTGGCCGCTATTGCCATTCTGTTGAAATAGACCAACTGCGTGGACTTTTCAGAAACGCTTTAGCGGCACTCCATTGCCCCAACGCAATGCCAAGCGACAGAATGAAATCAGACAGCCTTCGCCAACACACAACAAGTTGGCGGAGGCTGTCTTGTCTTTCCCCCCGATCACATGGGATGCAAGTGCTCTTTGTTTTCAATTGTAAATTATGTGTGTTTTTTAACTCTGCTTAAGGTAGGTCGTCTATACTGATTTCCGTCATCGAAACATGAGGCAAAGGGGGTATCAACGGTTGATTCAAAAATTGTTTCCGGCCTTTGGCACAATCAATTCCATTTCTGTGTTTGACACCAGCAATCCCTCAATTTTGGAACCGATCAAACAGCGCATGATGCAAATGCACCATCGGTTTTCTTTTTTCCAACCAGCCAGTGAGATTGGACAAATCAATCAGCAGGCGGGCATCCATCCCGTTGCCGTGAGTGAAGATACGTTTCATGTCTTATCCCTGGCTTCGGATTATGCCAAGGAGACAAATGGGAGCTTTGATGTGACGGCGGGCTCCATGAGTGAGCTTTGGAGAAATGCCATCCGCTCTGCCACTCTGCCTTCTGAGGCAGAAATTGCTCACTGCCAAGCACATTGTGATATAAAACATCTGGACCTGGACCCCGTTCATGGTACCGCTTTTTTGAGAGAGAAGGGCATGAAGCTGGATCTTGGCGGGATTGTAAAAGGCTATGCTGCCGATAAAGCCCGATCCATGCTGCAAGCACAGGGCATTCAAAACGCACAAATCAATTTCGGTGGGACTGTGGTGGCACTTGGGCGAATGCAGAACATCGGGATTCAAAACCCATTTCAAAAAACCGGACGTTCCATGGCCACCCTTTCGCTGAAAAACAAGGCCATTGTTACCAGCGGTTCCTATGAACAATGCTTTATCCACCAAGGGAAACGATTTCATCACATCATCGACCCGCGGACCGGAACGCCGTCCTGTTCCGGCTTGATTTCCGTTTCCCTGATTGGCGATGAAGCGGTGACGCTGGACGCATTGGCCACGGGGATTTGCTGCCTGGGCCGGGAGGCTGGCATGTCCATCTTGCGCAAGCATGGGATTTCTGCCATTTTCGTCACCGACCATGGCCATGTGCAAGTGACGCCGGACTTGCAGGGACAAATTTCTTTTGATTTATAACGCAACATATTCTTAAGAGTGCCTAACAAAACTTAAAGGCAATGAGAGCAACCGCAAGGGTAAGGAAGGCCGAATGGATATCTGCCCTC
>CALXDO010000039.1 GCA_944387075.1 uncultured Oscillospiraceae bacterium
GGATACGCTGAAACTCAAGCTCAAGGGCGTGCCGGTGGGGGCACTCACTCCCCCCCCCACGGAGGAGCCGGTGGTGACGCCCAAGCCCACGCCCACGGAGGAGCCAGTGGTGACGCCCACCCCTACCCCCACGGAGGAGCCGGTGGTGACGCCTACTCCCACACCCACGGAGGAGCCGGTGGTGACACCCACCCCCGCGCCCACGGAGGAGCCGGTGGTGACACCCACCCCCGCGCCCACGGAGGAGCCGGTGGTGACGCCCACTCCCGCGCCCACGGAGGAGCCAGTGGGGACGCCCAATCCATCGGAAGAGCCAGGGGTGACACTCGCTCCTACCGAGCAACCGACAGGGACACCAGATGGTACGCAAGGAGTTGTGATGGACAACCGAATGGACTGTCGTGTTACCATACACAATGCCCAGCAGATTTTTGCGGAGGGTACGGTGATCCGTGTAGATCATATCACACAAGGGGCGATTTATGATCGGGTGGCACAGAGTCTGAATGGACAGGTGCGCATGGATCAGACCATGATTTTCGAGATCACAGCAAGCTGTGGGGGGCAGTTGGTGCAGCCAACTGCCGACGCGCAGGTGACCATTCAGATTCCATCCACGCTTTCGGCTGAGCATCTCAAGCTGTATTACGTTGGGGAGGATGGAACCAAGGAAGAAGTGCCGATAACGGTGGATGGAGAAGCGAGAACTATCACGGCCAATCTGTCCCATTTCAGCACCTATGTTTTGGCGGGGGACAGCCAAACGGGAGTGCCCACAACTGGAGACCATGAGAACGTGCTGCCCTATGCACTGGCTCTCATGGGGGCCTTGATTTTCCTTGCGGGTACCGTGGTGGTGCTCAAACGCCGAGGCAGATGACCCAAAGGCAGAGCAGCACTTGGGATATGACAGGCACCAATGTGGATGCAGTCCTTACCTAAAGTGCCCCAAGCAACTTCAGACGGCGTAGGAAGCAGAGAAGGCCTCCTACGCCGTCTTTTCACATGTCGGCGGGCAGAAAAAACAGAGTGTCCAACAACTGCTGGAAGATGCCCCAGGTGGTGAGTCTGTCCACTGCGTGAGAGGCCACCAGGTCCACCTTCTGGTACTCCTGCCCATCCAGGTAGACCACCATCTCTCCCAGCTTTTGTCCCTCTTCCACTGGGGCTGCGATGCTCTCAGGCAAATGAATCTGTGTGGTAATGGAGGAGCTCTGACTCTGCTGGGTGAGAATGGTGCAGTCATGGGCCAAGATGGGCTGTACCGTGTCCTGTTCCCCCAGCAGAACGGGGATGGGGGGGAGAACCTGATCGGGGTAGACTTGCGTGAGGGCGTAGTTGGCAAAGCCATAGTTGAGCAAAGCGGCTGCACTGTCAAAGCGATCGGTGGGGGTGGCGGCGTGCATCACCACGGCAATCAGTTCCATGCCGCCTCGCTCAGCTGTGGCAGACAGGCAGTAGAGAGCGGCGTCGGTGGAGCCAGTCTTGAGTCCGGTAGCGCCGGGGTAGGAGTAGATGAGGCGGTTGGTGTTGGTCAGTTGGAATTGACCATCTCGCAGGGTATCCATCCAGATGGTGGTGTACTCCCGAAGCTGGGGGTGGTTCAGAATCAGCTCCCGACTCATCAGGGCGATGTCGTAGGCGGAGGAAACATGCCCCTCGGCGGGCAGCCCGGTGCAGTTGCAAAATACCGTGGACTCCATGCCCAATTCCTTGGCCCGCTCATTCATCCGCTGGACAAAGGCGCTCTCACTGCCGGAAACTGCCTCTGCCAGGGCCACCGCACAATCGTTGGCAGAGGCCACGGCCACGGCTTTTACCATTTCGCTGACCGTAAGCTGTTCCCCCTCCTTGAGCCAGATTTGGGAGCCACCCATGGAACAGGCATAGGGAGAGGCAGTGATGACCGTGTCCCAGGTGAGGGTGCCATTGTCGATGGCTTCCATCACCAACAACAGGGTCATAATTTTTGTGACGGATGCAGGCTCGTAGACGGCGTGGGAGTCCTGCTCATAGAGTATCTCCCCAGTGCTTTTCTCCATGAGAATGGCGGAGGGGGCTGTGATCTCCACCTGGGCAGCCCTGGCGGACATCGGCAGCAGGCACAGCAGTGCCAGGGAAAGGGCGAGCACGGCTTTCATGGCATAGATCCCTCATTTCATGTATGGTGACACCAGCCTATGAGAGATGAAAAGAAAATATTCGAGAAGGGACAAAGCAAGGGGACTTGCCGCTCTGGTGTGGATCATCGGACAGGGGAACCAGATACCAGATAAAAATTTATCAACATACTTGACATGGCTCATGAATGGCATATATAATAAAATTCCTTAGAGGAAACTACAGGAAATGGGGTTCTGATATGCCGAAAAAATGCCAGCGTTGTGGAGAGCTGAACGATGATGATCGCTCCTTTTGTCAGCAGTGTGGGGAACCGTTGGATGCAAATATTAGGGTACTTATGAGCTATGAGAAAATGAAAAAAACGGCTCCCCAATCCACGCAGACAAAAGTCAGGCGAGATGACGATGATGATTATGTTCCTGTGAAGCGGGTAAAGAAAAAGAATTCTTACGCTGCTTTGTGGGCAATCTTGGCGTGCCTTGTGGTAGTAGGTGGAATTGCGGCGTATATTTTGCTGTCCCATTGAGGTCTCTCGCGATAAAAACAAGCTGCGTCAACACACATCAGGAATAAAAGTAAGGCAGAAGCCCACCCTTTTGGACGGGCTTCTGCCTTTTGTGTAATTGGAGCAAAAAGAAAAGACACGCCTTTCAGCGTGTCTTTTTGTCTTCAGGGACTAAAAAAGATGCTATGCATTTTTTTGTCTTGGGACTTGAACGCACACCAGCAATTAAGCTTATGAATTTAAGCAATAAATCACTGCCCAAATAATAGCTCTATTTTACATTTCATTAATAGAATTTCTGCTATAATCCCTATATTTTTCTTCCACGTTAAAACCGTAAACTATGTTTTTGTGCAAGTAATATATTGATTTGCTTTAATTAATACATCTTTGACATTTTGATATGTTAATGAAAGTAGAGCTTCATCAAACGGCAATAATTTCACACCTAAAAGTTCATGTTCATCATATTTTATTGTTTGATTTTCATATTTGGCACAAAAATAAGTAGTCTGTTTGATATTACCATTTTTCATTGCGTATTCAATTTTTACAAGAAATCCATCTAAAATATTCGCTGTTATACCTGTTTCTTCTTTTATTTCTCTCAATGCCGCTTGTATTTCTGTTTCACCTAATTCAATACGACCTTTGGGAAATCCGCAGTGTCCGTCAATTTCTACAACCAAAACATAATTTATAATATTATTAACTTCTGTGTATAAAACAGCTCCGCTACAATATTCGCACTGCATAAGTTACCTTTCAAAATCAATATTAATTAATATAGACATTCTACTATAAATAAAGAAATCAATCATTTTACGGTAATTGATTTCTTTCCATAACCTGTCTTTCGGGACTGAAAAAGATGTTAAGCCAATCGATTGGTAAATAAGACAAAAATAACAATAATTATGATACAAATGTGCTCCATTGTTCAATTATAGTAAAAATAATTTAAAAAATTAAACACGAACTGTACTGAAAAGCAATTTGCTTAAAACATCGGATTGCAAAACGTTTTACTTCATTTTTTCCTTTACTAAAAAGATTTACTTGAAAATGTATTTTATAATCCTCTTTTGTACTATTTATGACAAATAATAATTGCAAAATGATAACAAGTTGATTTGCAATTATGTCTATGCTATACTATTAAAACAAAATATATAAAATTAGGGAGGTTGCATTCTGTGACTCTAAAAACTCTCTCAAAATGCCTAAAGTGTGTTATTATTGGAATCGGCATCTGCGGACTGATAATATTGGCTCTGCTCATACCTAGTTCAGAATATATTGATCACTTTTGGCATTGGCTTATTTTTCTTTTTTCATCATCCATACCGTGCTATATTGCACTGTTTCTTGGCTGGAAGATAGCTACAAATATTGGAAATAACCATTCATTTTCAGAAGCAAACGCAGGATTATTGAAAAATATTTCCATTCTGTTTGCTGGAGATGCTATATTTTTCTTTACAGGAAATGTTATTTTATTTTTACTAAAATTAAGTAATCTTGAAGTTTTACTTGTATGTTCTATCGTCGCTTTTGCTGGGGTGGCAGTTCCTGTAGTATCAGCTATTTTATCTTATTTAGTAAAATTTAGCAAAAAAGGTGCCAAATTAAAAGAACAAGATAATCGGAATATTGAAGGATAAGTGTACAATTTTATTTTATGAAGATAAAGCGATAGCCCATAAATTAAACGGTAGACTGTTGCCCCCGGCTTCCTTGTAAGTTGAATTTGGTAGTAGGCTATCGTTCCGTCCAGCAGCAATCAAAGCTGCGAGAGGATAAAAGCTCTTGAAAACATGCATTTCTGGCAAAAAACACCGCAATTTTGATACAATAGGTATCAAAATTGCGGTTCTTCTTTGGTGCGCGAGGCGGGAGTCGAACCCGCACGCCCTTGCGAGCACTGGCACCTGAAGCCAGCGAGTCTACCAATTCCACCACTCGCGCAAGCGGTGTGTCACTTGTAGCGACAAGAGATATATTACCACGGGCTCTTCTCTTTGTCAACCTATATTTTCAGAAAATGCTGATTTTTTTCAGAAAATGCTGATTTTTTTGTGTTGACAAATGCCGTTGTCTGAGCTATAATAAACAAGCTTGAATTATGCGGATGTGCTGGAACTGGTAGACTGGCTAGCTTGAGGTGCTAGTGGCTCATGGCCGTACGGGTTCGAGTCCCGTCATCCGCACCACAACGAGTGTTCTTATAGCATTTGAAAGGCTGTAAGAACACTCGTTTTTTTGTGCCCACACACGGGTTCCAACGATTTGATGAACGCAGTTCATGGCTCAAAACCGGTTCTATAGGCCGTTTACTCCACGCCCAATGCAGAAAGAGCATTGCGGAGACGACGCCATTCATGGAGCAAATCATCTTTTTTCGCCGTACCATTTGCAGTAATGCAATAGTATTTTCTAGTAGGCCCGTCAGATGTATTTCCCTCATATCGCTCCGTATAGCCTTTTTTGCATAGGCCTCGGAGCAGGGCATAAATAGCACTCTCTTGTGTATCGGGAAAACTTTCGTGGATGCGGCGCAAGATTTCGTAGCCATATAAATCTTCGGCAGATAGAATTTGGAGCAAACACAATTCAATGAGATCTTTTTTCAGCATAGGGATACCCCCACGCCAACTAGGCCGATCATACCGACAATGCCAAAGTCAGGAACATATGGAAGCAGACAAGTAGTGGATGAAACATCTAAAGCGACGAGAACTGCCAGGAGCAGAACGCATTCCACCAATGCGGTGAATCCCATGACATACAGAGAACACCAACGATAGTCGGATAACCTGGCTTTCACGAGCCCAAACAATCCAAAGATTGTCCCGACCGTACCAGCCAACAACAGGGAACAGTGGGCAATCCTTCCATACAGAGCGAAGGGAATAAATGCCCATACTTGTAAGATTAGACCCACCATGACGACCGCAACAACAACCATCACAGTCACTAGGCCCAACAGCATAGGAAATAGTCTTTTTGGAAAAGGAGATTTCTGGTTTCGTCCATGGCGAGGGCGAAACCATGTCAGAGAAACCGCCAATCCTAAGATCAAAAGTGTGTACATGAGTGCGCGGGGATAATGGTAGAACGATGCTCGCAAAAGGAGAAATTCGCACAGTAGTAAACAAAACGCCATAAGGCCAAATACAGCTAACCAGCGATGGTAAACCTTCGGCTCTGACAGCAGGCGCGCGGCTTGTACGGGTTCCCCTAACGTTTGGATGGGCATATCTTCCTGTTTTTCAGAACACTGGGAAAATAGTTCCTTGTAATCCGCTAACACCTCGTCTGCTTCTGATTTTGGTAGTCTCCAATGTACAACACGGGAAAATTTTTTCAGATACGTTTTCTGGTCCATCATTAACCTCACTCTTCACTACTATAAGAATATCTATTGTAAATAATACAGTAGCTATATATGTAGTATAGCACGCTCCACAAGGGAGGTCAACATCTTCTACGGAACGATTTTGAAAAACGGCCAGAGTGACAACCTTGTCTTGCAGCAATGTGGTTTTTTGTTTGTACGGAGGGAAAACAGTCAATTCTTTACCGATCAAGGAATTGGTAGGCCCATGGCCAGGGCGTTGTGTGAAAAAAACAGAAGAAAAATGAAAAAAGATGTTGACAATTGGCGAATGCTGTGCTATTATCATATTCGCTGCTGAGGCAGCAAACCACTCGCGCGAGTGGTGGAATTGGTAGACTCGCTGGCTTCAGGTGCCAGTGCTCGCAAGGGCGTGCGGGTTCGACTCCCGCCTCGCGCACCAAAAGGACACGCATGATGCGTGTCCTTTTGTTTTTTGGGCAATACTTCCTAATTGTGGAATAAAAGTGCTATTATTCCTGTTCAAAAGGGAAGAATTTGGGCCGGTGACTTGAAAATAGTGGGGGAACAGAGTAAAATAAACTAGGATTTGCAAAAGCGAATCGGGTACATTCCCTTGGAAAGATGGAGTGAAAGGAGGAAAATGAGATGGCGAGAGTGACTGCGGCTCAAAAGAAGGCTATGGCCAAGACTGTGACGGAGCCTAAGGTGGAGACTTCTTTGGAGAAGAAGGTTGTAGAGCAGCCCGTAGAGCAGCCTGCGAAGAAGACCGCTCGTACCACCACCAAGAAGGTGGAGCTGGCTTATGTCCAGTTTGCTGGCAAGGAGTGGGACATGGCTGAGGTTGTGAAGAAGGCCAAGGATGATTACCTGGCCCAGGGCAACAAGGCCACTTCTGTGAAGAAGTTCTGTGTCTACGTCAAGCCCGAAGAGGGCGTGGCCTACTATGTGGTCAATGACACGGATACTGGCAGCGTGGAACTGTGAGATTGAGGCGAAGCGGCCCCTCCCACTGGTTGGGAGGGGCCGGTTTTATTTTACAAATTTTTTGAGCATCTGGAATTTAGATGAGGTATAGGGATGGTAGCGAAGGGGCACATCCATACGCTGGCTTCCCACCAGAACGCTCTTGTAGTGAGTGAAGGTGTCGAAGCTGGCCTTGCCGTGGTAGGAGCCCATGCCGCTGTTTCCTACGCCACCAAAGGGCATGTAGGGGGTGGCTAGGTGCAGAATAGTGTCGTTGAAACAGCCGCCACCATAGAAGAGTTGGGTGGTAATGATGTTTTGCATCTGATGACTGCGGGAGAAGAGATAGAGGGCCAGAGGCTTCTCCCGGCTGGAGACAAAGTCCAGAACATCCTGTGTGGTGGAATAGGTCAGGATGGGGAGGACAGGGCCGAAGATCTCCTCCTGCATCACGGGGGATTGCGGGTCTACGTTGTCCAGAATGGTGGGAGCGATCTTTCCGTCCCGAGCCTGTCCACCGCAGAGGATGGTCTGTCCCTCCAGCAGGCCCAGGATACGGTTGTAGTGCTTTTCATTGATGATTTTTCCGTATTCTGCATTGGAGAGGGGGTCTTGGCCCAGTGCGGCCTCCAGAGCATGTTTCAGTTGTTCAACGAGCTGTGCTTTGACCTTCTCCTGAACCAGAACATAGTCTGGAGCCACGCAGGTTTGCCCGGCGTTGAGAAATTTACCAAACACAATGCGTTTGGCTGCCAAGGCAATGTCGGCAGTGTCATCCACGATGCAGGGGCTCTTCCCGCCCAGTTCCAGGGTGACGGGGATAAGGTTCTGGGATGCACGGCGCATGACTTCCTTCCCCACAGTTACTCCGCCGGTGAAGAAGATGTAATCCACCCGCTGATCCAGAAGGGCAGTGTTCTCCGCACGTCCCCCTTCTACCACGGTGGCGTATCCGGGATCAAAGGTAGAGGCAATGAGCTGGGCCAGTACCTTGGAGGTGGCTGGGGCATAGGCGGAGGGCTTGAGGATGACACAGTTACCTGCCGCGATGGCGCCCAGCACCGGAGTCATGGAGAGCATAAAGGGGTAGTTCCAGGGGGACATGACCAGAACCACGCCGTAGGGCTGGGGATAGCGGCGGCTTTTGGCGGGGAAGAGAGTCATAGGGGTGTGCACCCGGCGGGGCTTGGCCCAGCCACGCAAATGAGAGCGAAGGTAGGACAGTTCTTCCAGTACCTGTCCGATCTCGCAAAAATAACTCTCATAGGGGTGCTTGGCCAAATCCGCCTGAAGTGCTGCTTCGATTTGGGGCTGCATGGTCAGAATATTGCGGCGCAGCCGGTCCAGTGCGTCCAGACGAACGGATACCGGCAGCGTGGCGCCGGTGCGGAAGTAGGTGTGCTGGTTGGAAACCAGGGTAGAAATGTCCATGGGGTAACTCCTTTTCATGTGAGGGGGTAATAGATGGATGCAGGGGAGAGGACAGAGCAGGTATCCAAAGCCAACTCCAGATTTTCTTCCATGTGCTCTACCTCTCGGCTGAAGGCACAGCAAATGGCGATTTCATCGGGGAGTCGGAGGATGTGATCCTCCTTCCATTGCATCAGAAAAAGATGGTAGAGGAGAATGCCCGAACAGGCAATCCATGCCACCCTTGCATAGAGTTGGTCGTCATTGACTGTTTTATGCCAATGGCGGAAGATGAGGTAACTCATCAGGTTGGTGAGGTGGTGCTGCCACTGGGGGAACTGAGCCTCAAATCTACGGCACAGGAGGGAATATTCCTCTGGGCACATGGCGTCTAGGCCGTCATGGCAGCGGCGCAGCCGTTGGGGCCAACTGGGGCGCAGAGGTTCCAGAGAAGAAAAGAACCGCAGCAGGTCCTGGGCAAAGGGCTTGGCCTGTAAAGAAGCAGAGAGCGGTTGCATGGGGACGCAGTGGATACCGGCACGGCTGTAGTCCAAGCGATCCAAATCCTCCTGCACTGAGTATGCCAACAGTAAGACTCCGTGTATGCGCTCCCAGACAGTATAGCGGTCCTGAGCCATGACGTCCAGTGCTTTTTTTCTGGAAAGTTCCAGACTGGACATCAACTCCGGGGGGATGTCGGGAAACGGTTTATTAGGATGGCCATTGTTGGACTCCTCCACCACAAAGGCGGGAGACTCCAGCAGCAGCCGGGCCACTTCAGGACAGGACAGGGCCAGAGAGGATTCGGTAAGAGCACCATACTCCTCAATGAAGCGGGGATAGGCGGCGCAGTGCTGGCACAGGTGCTCTGCCCCCCATTCCTTTTGGATGGAGCATAGCCCGTCCTCAGCGAGCATGGCACAAAATCCGCGGTCGTTCAAACGGAAACAAGTGTCCCCGTCCTCGTCGGTGGTAAGGCTTCGGACAAGATGGGAGGCCATGGGAGCGGGCGCAGTTTGGTAGTCGGCAACGGTCTCCTCGTCCAAAACAATGTCCCAGTCCCGGCAACAGGTATCGGGGCAGGCACCGCCCAGACAGTGAAAGGTTGGGTAATAGCTGGGGTGACGATATAGCAAGGCAATCCCTCCTCCGGATGACAGTATATCCAAAAGACCGCAAAAAAGCAAGGACCCGGCACAGGGTATTCCCCGTGCCGGGTCCTTTGGATAAACTTAGTCGTCTCGCTCCGACTCGTACTTCAAGATTTGTCCACTGGTGGCGTTAATTTCGTATTCATATTCCATGCCACCGTAGTGGAAGGAAATTTCGTAACGGGCCACGCCGTCGTCATAATCCAACTCGTTTTCCAGTCTGGTAATTTGCGAGGAGCTTACACCGGCATGCTTGCAGGCAATTTGCAGGGCCGCATCATAGCCAATATAGGAGTTGCTGTTGCTGCTGTTATTGTTGTTGTTCGTTGGGGGGTTGTTGGAGCTGGAACCGCGGTGAGCGTAGTGGTCGCAGGTATCTCGCTCATACTTCACCACGCTGCCGGTGGAGGCGTTGATCTCATAGTCATACTCTACACCAGCAGAACAGAACTCGATTTCATAGCAGGCAATCCCATCATCGTAGTCCAGTTTGACTGTGAGGGACTGGGCGGCACTGGCTGCTACGTTGGCGTGTTTGAGAGCGGCAGTGGTGGCGGCGGACTCCCCGATGAAGGATGTGCTGGCGGTATTGTTGTTCTTGTTGCTGTTGGAACCATTGGAGGTATTGGAGTTATTGTTGCCAGCATTGGTGTTGGTGTTCGTGTTGGTGTTGGTATTCGTATTCGTGTTGGTGTTGGTATTGGTATTCGTGTTGGTGTTGGTGTTGGTGTTGGTGCTGGTATTGGTATTGTTGCCGTTGCTGGTGGATGTGCTGTTGTGCCAGGCGTGGTCACAGGGCTCCTGGCTGTATTCCACAACAGTCCCGTCCAGGGCGTTGATGTCATAATCATATTCAGTGCCCCCGCTGCAGAACTCCAGCTCATACACCATGGAACCGTGGGTCAAGCCGAACTCGGTGTTCAGGCCCTGAACGTCGCTGGCGTTCACTTTGGCGTGGGTGCAAGCGGCTTTCAAAGCGGCATCCTGGCCGATGTAGGCCTGATCACTGGTGGAGCCGGTCTGGGAGACTCCGGTGGTGGAGAGGTTGCGGGAGGAAGCGATGAGAGAGATTTCACTCACGGACAGAGGAGCCAGAGAATCAAAGGTGAGGGTGCTGTCCTGAGCGATGACTTCCTGAATGAGGCTGGCCTTTCCGGCAGAGATATTATACTGCTGGGCCAACTGGGCCAAATTGCTGTCCACATTTACAGACTGGGTGAGAATGGAGCCGGTTTGGAAGCTGCCAAAGATGGCTGAGGTCAGCTCGTTCTCCAGTTGAGTGGCGCGGGCTTGATCCGTGTTCTCCACGGATACCAGGATGGCGTTTGTCAACTCATCCAGATAGCCCTTTTGGACACAAGCACCAATGATGGCGTTGACTGCGGTTTCCAGGTTGGTGCCCTCCAGGTCCATACCACCCATGATTTTCTGGGCATCCTCGTTGAGCGCAGAGGCACTCACTACGGTCTCATTGGCATTGACGGACAGAGAGATACTGGGGTTGATGTCCAGGGTTACCACGGCATCGGTGGCTCGTGCTTGCTGGAGGTGGGACACGCCCAATACGCCCGAGACCACAATGGCCAGAGCGGCAACGGCGGACAAAGGAGCCAACCAACGGCGCTTCTTTTTTTCTGTCATAGAGATCACAGTTCCTTTCTTTTCCTCGCAGGCGGAAAGGATGGCATCCAGCTGATTGGGAGTGGCGTGTTGAACTGCCTTTTCAATGCGCTGATGAATTTCTTCGTGGGTCATCTCAGTCTGCCTCCTTCCATGCGGCGTTTAACTTTTTGATAGAGCGATGGTATTTTGAAAGAACTGTGGGTAAGGGCAGGGACAACAGTTGGGCAATCTCCCGGTGCTTGAGCCCTGTCAGGGCGTGGAGGGTGACAATTTGTCGCTCTTGGTCATCCAGCAGAGAGAGCAGGGCATCCAGAGTGAGCAAATCCTCCTGATCTACGGTGGGGTTATGGGAGAGCTGATCCAAATGGGAATCCTCCAAAGGGAGGTTGCGGCTCACTTCCCGCAGGCGGGAGGTAGCCAGGTTGCGAGTGATGGTCATGACCCACGCCATGGGCTTACCTTGACTGCGGTAGCTGGAGGCGTTGTGATAGACCTGAAGGAAGGCGTCTTGGGTAATGTCCTCTGCGTTATCCACGTCTTTCAAAATGGAGAGAGCAAAACCGTATACAGCGGCTTTGGTGGCTTCGTAGAAGCTGGCCAGGGCCTCTTTGTCGCCGTGGGTCATGCGTGTAATGAGATCATCCAGCTGTTGGCTGTTGAGCCCGGAGCGCGCGTCGGGCATTGCCATTGTGAATAATATCATGGTTTCACTCCTGTTCATCTATATAACGTGGGAGGGCAGAGAAATATTGCAGGCACCTCAAATATTTTTTCCAATAATTTTTTCCGCTACTTTGATCCCGTCTACAGCGGCAGAGGTAATGCCTCCGGCATACCCAGCTCCTTCTCCGCAGGGATAAACACCCTGGACGGTGAGAGATTGGTAGTCCGGACCGCGCAGAATGCGCACCGGAGAAGAGGAGCGGGTTTCCACACCGGTGAGAACGGCATCGGGGGTGGAAAATCCTTTGAGTTTGCGGTCAAAGATAGGCAGGGCTTGGCGCAGGGTGTCCAGTACATAGTCGGGCAGGACTCCATCAAGGCTGCCCCAGACCACGCCGGGGCGATAGGAGGGATAGATGGAGCCAGGGCCGCTGGAAGGTTGCTGGGCCAGAAAATCTCCCACCGTCTGAGCCGGGGCTAGTGGGTTGCCGCCACCGTAGGCCCAGGCGGCTTGCTCCCACTGCTCTTGAAAACGCACCCCGGCCAGGGGGTCCTCTCCGGGAAAGTCCTCAGGGGCAACCCCCACCAGGAATCCACCGTTGATATTCTCTTGATCTCTGGCCCGCAGGGACATGCCATTGGTGACCACCTGACCGTCTTGGCTGGCAGAGGCCACCACCTGTCCGCCAGGGCAGACACAGAAGGTGAACGCGGAACGGCCATTGGGCAAGTGGCAGGAGAGTTTGTAGTCTGCGGCGGGCAGTTTGTCCCAAGTGGGGCCAAACTGCGTCCGGCTGATGGCCTCTTGCTTGTGCTCGATGCGGACCCCGATGGCGAAGTTCTTTCGCTCCATGGCCAGACCGCTGTCCCGGAGCATGGAAAAGGTATCCCGGGCAGAGTGGCCCGGGGCTAAGACTAGGGTGTCACAGGGGAGGAGGTATTGCTGGGTATCGTGTTCCACCTGGATTTCCCGGAGTGCACCGTTTTGGTGGTGGATGTTCACCAGTTGGTGGCCAAAGCGCACCTGGGCTCCCAGAGTCAGCAGCTCCTGGCGTAGAGATTTCACCACCTGACGGAGAATGTCGGTGCCAATGTGGGGCTTATGGGACCACTGAATGTCCTCTGGGGCCCCGTGCTCCACAAAGGTACGAAATACATGGGCCATGCGGGGGTCGTTGATGCCGGTGGTGAGTTTGCCGTCGGAAAAGGTACCGGCTCCCCCTTCTCCAAACTGAACATTGGATTTGATGTTCAAGCGTCCGGTGGCCCAATATTCCTCTACGTCCTGGGTGCGTTGGTCCACGTCGGTGCCTCGTTCCAACACAATGGGTTTCAGCCCTGCCCGGGCCAAGGTAAGGGCGGCAAACAGCCCAGCGGGGCCAGTGCCCACCACCACGGGAGGAATGGCAGAGGTGCGGGCCAGAGGGGGCAGGGGGTAGGGCTGCTCGGCCCACAGGGATACCCCTTTGAGCTTCCGCCGAAGAATGGCCTCTTCTTTGGCAACCTTCACCCGTGCTGAGCAGACCAGATGGACATCCTGTTTTTTTCGGGCATCAATGGACTGTCGGGTGAGCACCACCTGAGATAGGTCTTGGACAGATACCCCCAAGTGTTTGGCCAATTTCTGATATAAGGTTGACTGGTCTGCCTCTACAGGCAGACGGAGATTGGTTACATGTAGCATCTTATTATAACACCTTTGAGTTGTTAATGACGAGTTGGAATTTCAGGGAGAAAAACTCGGCGGCCTTACGGCACAGCAGCATACGGGAGAGAAAAATTTCGAAGTAGTCCATCACCGCACAGATTTCTGTGTCAATGGTAATGGATAGGGTCAGGGTTTTAGCTTGGGTATCCAGGGTGAGGTCAGATGCTTCCACGGCATAGTTGACCCGGTCGTGAATATCAAAGTTGATGGTATCGCCGTTGCGCACCCGGCTGCGGCGCACATCACTCTTGTCTGCCAAAATGAGAGCGGCGGCCACCGCATTGACGGGGTGGGCAGTGTGCTCATCGTGGTTTCCAATGGCGGTGATGACCACGGCTACGTCCGCAGGGTCCATGCCCATCTTATCCAGAATGCGAAAGGCCATCACGGCACCGCTCTGGGCGTGATCCACCCGGTTAATCACATTGCCGATGTCGTGCATGAAGCCGGCGATTTTGGCCAGTTCCACATGGCGTTGGTCGTACCCCAGATCTTGAAGCAACTGGGCTGCGGTCACAGCGCACTTGGTGACGTGTGCGAAGGAGTGCTCCGTGTAGCCCAAGGCGATGAGAGAGGCATCGGCTTGGGTAATATAGGTGCGGATCTCGGTGCTGTTGCGCACCGCTTCAAAGTCAATGTTCATTGGAAATCTCCCTTAGATCATATGGTGTGGTTTGGTAGACGTAATAGTTGAGCCAGTTGGTGTAGAGAAGCTGCCCGGCAGACCGCCAGTTGACAACGGGGGACTTGGTTGGATCGTCCTGGGGAAAGTAGTGGGCGGGGACGGCGATGTCCAGGCCTCGATTCACATCTCGAAAATACTCCCGGGCCAAGGTGTCTTCGTCATACTCCGGGTGGGCAAAAATAAAGAAACGTCGGTTATCTGAACTCTTGACCCCAAACACCCCAGCCTCATCGGAGACAGCCAGCAACTCCAGTTCTGGGATGGCTTGAAGATCGGCAAGGCGCACTTCTGTATACCGAGAATGGGGAGCATAGAAGCGATCATCAAAGCCCCGAAAGAGGGGAGATTGTTTGCGGATGATCTTGTGCGGATAGATTCCAAACAGTTTGTGAGGCAGAGAACGCTTTTGAATTTGATAATGGTAATAGAGTCCTGCCTGTGCCCCCCAGCAGATGTGAAGGGTGGAATGCACATGGGTACGAGTCCACTCCATGATTTGGCAAAGTTCCGCCCAATAGTCCACTGCCTCGAAATCTAGGTTCTCTACTGGGGCGCCGGTGATAATCATGCCGTCATAGTGGTTGTCTTGAATCTGGTCGAAGGTGGTGTAAAAGGAGTCCAGATGGTGGCTGTCGGTATTTTGAGAGACGTGGCTGCTGGTTTTGAGCAGTTGGACGTTAATCTGCAAAGGAGTGTTGGAGAGTTTTCGCAGCAGTTGGGTCTCGGTGACAATCTTGGTAGGCATGAGATTTAGAATCAAGAGGTTCAAGGGTCGAATATCTTGGTGGAGAGCGCGATGCTCCGTCATCACGAAGATATTCTCGCCCTCCAATACGCTGGTTGCAGGCAGAGAGTCGGGAATACGAATGGGCATAGGGATACCTCCGCTCTTACATTATATAGTAGAATAACGATACCACAGGAGGAGAGGAAAATCAAACGATAAAAAAATGAAAAAAGGTGTTGACAAATGGGTGAACTGCTGGTATAGTATCTAAACGTGCCCCGGACAAAGCAAATCAGCGTCAAATGACTTCAAAAAAAGTCGAAAAAAGATGTTGACAAGCGAAAAACCGTGTGGTACAATAAAAACCCGCCGATGAGAGCGGTTTGTACCTTGTAAATTAAACAATGAGAAACACGAAAAGCACCAGAAGGACACGAGTCCTTCATGGAAACTGGTAAAGACAGTGAAATGAAGGGTCTCATCAATTCATATCTTTGAAGTTA
>CALXDO010000040.1 GCA_944387075.1 uncultured Oscillospiraceae bacterium
GAAAACCGTCGGGCATGGCCATAATGTCGTCGTAGATTTCCGCCCGCTTTGCTGCCTGGATGATCTCCTCCTGGGTGGCGTCCGGCTTGCCGTAGCGGATGTTGTCGTAGATGGTGCCGGCAAAGAGAAACACGTCCTGCTGGACAATGCCGATGTTTTGCCGTAGGGACTGCTGGGTGATGTGGCGCACATCCATGCCGTCCACCAGAATCCGCCCTTCGGTGACGTCGTAAAAGCGGGGAATGAGCTGGCACAGGGTGGACTTGCCGCCCCCGGAGGGGCCCACCACGGCCACCGTCTCCCCCTGCGGAATGTGGATGGACACATGATCCAGGACGGTCTCGCCCTCCTCGTAGGAGAAGGACACGTCATCCACCAGAATATCCCCCTGGGCTACGCCCATCTCCACAGCGTCGGGGGCGTCCTGCACCGCAGACTCCACCCGCATCAGTACCACAAACCGCTTGAAGCCTGCCATGCCGTTGAGGAACTGTTCCACAAAGGCGGCCAGCTTGCGCACGGGGGTGAGGAAGGTGGAGATATACAAAGCAAAGGTCACCAGGTCAATGTAGTTCATCTCTCCGTGGAGGATGAACCAGCCGCCGGCGGTGATGGTGAGTACGTTCATGGCAGGCAGGGCAAATTCCAGACCCGCCATGTAGGTAGCCATGGCCTTGTAGTAGTCCCGCTTGGCCCCCTTGAACTGGTTGTTGGACTGCTGGAACTTGCGGTTTTCCTGGTCCTCGTTGGCAAAGGCCTTGGCAGTGCGCATGCCGGAAATGGAGGACTCCAATTGCCCGTTGATGCCCGCCATGTTCTGCTTGACCTGCACCGAGGCGCGCATCATGCGCCGCCGCTGGAAGATGGTGAAGAGGACAAACACAGGCACCACGGCAAAGACGATGAGGGCCAGCTTCCACTGGATGGTGAGCATCAGACAGAAGGCGCCGCCCAGGGTAATCACCGAGATGAACAGATCCTCGGGGCCGTGGTGGGCCAGTTCGGTGATCTCGAACAGGTCATTGGTGGCCCGGCTCATCAGCTGTCCCGTACGGTTTTTGTCGTAAAAGGAGAAGGACAGGTTCTGCATGTGGCCGAACAGGTCCCGGCGGATGTCCGCCTCAATGAGCACGCCCATCATGTGTCCCAGGTAGGTGACAATGTAGTACATCCCTGCCCGGAGCAGATAGGCCACCAGCAGACAGGCCATGACAGCAAAGAAGGCCCCGAACAGGTTTTGGGGCAGCAGATCCTGCATGGAAAGGCGGGACACATAGGGAAAGGCCAGGTCTATCAGAGCAATGCCCAACGCACAGGCCATATCCAACAAGAATAAGTGCAGATGCGGCTTGTAGTAGGACAGAAAGATAGACACATGGCCTCGTTGAAATTTTGAACGATCCATGATGATTCCTCCCAAATTTTTTGTGACAACTTAGTATACATTACCCTAACAGGGTTGTCAACGTAGGGGGTTGGCGTTATAATGCAATATTGCAAGAAATAAAATGACCCTGGAGAGGAGACCTTTACCCATGATGCAAGACATATCGCTGGTAACAGGGAGCGTGTTGACCCTGTTTTTGGTGATGGGAGTGGGCTATGCCTTGGCGAAGTTGGGAATGTTGGCCCAGAGTACCCTGCCCCAGCTGTCGAAGATCCTGTTATATGCCGTTACACCTGCTATTATGGTTGATTGCTTTCAGGTGGAACGTACCCTGGAGATGGATCGCCAACTGCTGGAGGCGGGAGGCGTCCTGGTGGGCATCTACCTGTTGTATATTGTACTAGGCCAGCTGTGCTTTCGCAGACGTCCCCCGGAAGAACAGGGGGTCATGCGCTTTTCCGCCATCTATGGTAACACCGGTTTTATGGGGCTGCCCCTGATTGATGCGGTGTTGGGAGATGAGGCCATGATGATTACGGTAATCGCGATAGGCGTGTTCAATCTGGCCAGCTGGACCCACGGAGTGGCTTGTATTGGGGGAAAGGAGAACAGTTCTCTGCGAAAGGCCGTGCTCAATCCCGGTGTTCTCAGCTTTGCGGTGGCCCTTGTGTTGTATCTGGCCCGGGTTGATTTGCCCTGGCCGGTGGGCAATGCAGCAAAAGACCTGGCAGATTTGAATACTCCTCTGGCCATGATCGTCATTGGAGCACAGATGGCCAGTGCGGATTTGAAAGAGACGTTCCGGGATGTCAGACTCTATCTGGTCTCGGCAGTGAAACTTCTGGTGATGCCTGCCATCACCATTTTGGTGTTGCTGCCCCTCCATTTGAATGGTATCATATTTACGACCTTGGTCATTCTCAGTGGATGCCCCACAGGCGGCTCGTCCAGTTTGTTCTGCCAGATGCTGAATCGAGATTCGTCCTTGGCGGCCAAACAGGTGACGTTCTCTACGCTGCTGTGTATCGTGACGCTGCCACTAGTGACCTTGGCAGCACGGATCTTGGGCACATGAAATATATCCCATAGGAGGGGATTTACATGGAACCGATACAATTGACGTGGAAGCAGCGGGGTGAGTTGTGGCTGCGCCTAGGGGTGCGGGGGGTTCTGCTGGTGCTGGCACTGCTGGCTCTGCGCTATGGGGTGCTACCTCTGGTGTCTCTCCTCAGCCCCTTTGTGCTGGCGTTGGTGTTGTCCTGGCTGCTCAACCCGCCGGTGCGCTGGCTGCAAAAGAAACTGTCCATCTCCCGAGGGCCCATCACCTTGACCCTGCTCATTCTGGTGTTCGCTGTGGTGGGCGGTGTGTTGTGGGCCCTGACCTGGATGGCGGTGGAGCAGGTACAGGCTTTATTTCAGAACTGGGAGGCCATTGTGGATGCCCTTCTAACCAATTTAGACCGGGTGTTAGAGTGGGTGGGAGGTCTGGAAGATCTCATTCCTGGCCAGGCCTACAATGCGGGAGAGCGATTTGCGCAGCTGCTGGAGGCGTGGGTACGGGACATTGACGTTTCCGGCTGGCTGAAGGTGGTGGCGGATCGGGCCCCCTCTCTGCTGACCCAGGTGTCTGCTTTTGTGGTGGCAGCCATTGTGTTTTTGATGGCCACCTACTTTATCACCGCCGACTATCCCCGGCTGCGCTTTTTCATCACTGACCGGGTTCCCGCCCCTGCCCGCAGCTTTTGCGGGGAAGTACGGCGCATTTTTATGGAGGCCTTTGGCGGGTATCTGAAAAGCCAACTCATCATCTCCTTTGTGGTATTTATCATTCTGGCGTTGGGCTTTTTCATCATTGGCCAGCCGTATGGCTTGATTTTAGCCCTGGGCTTTGCAGTTCTGGACTTCATCCCCATTATCGGCTCCGGTACCGTCATGGTGCCATGGGCGGTGGTGGACATCATCGTAGGCAGCTACACCCATGCAGCTCAGCTGATGGTCATTTGGGGCATCATCGCCCTGTTCCGCCGGCTGGGTGAGCCCAAAATCCTGGGCGATCAGACGGGGTTGTCTCCCATCCTCTCCCTCATTGGTATCTATGTGGGTATGCTGGTGGGAGGGGTTCTGGGTATGATTGTGGGCCCGCTGCTACTGCTGGTGCTCATCAATCTGGCCAAGCTCGGAATTTTTTCCCCAGTCATAGGGGATCTGTCCGCGGCCGCTTCGGATGTGGCGGCGATTCTGAAAGGCGGGCATAAAAAGTAAGATCAGATAGGGGAAGCTGGCATTGGAAAGGTTTTCTGTGCCAGTTTCCATATTATTACCAATTTGTTTATAATCATTTTGAATTCCTGTCACAATCTGGACATATTTTTTTAGTACCTTGTGTTCAGACAAAATCATAAGGAGTGACCCATATGTTTGACGATAATAACACCAATTCCAACCAAGGCTTTGACCGAGATAGCGGCGCGTACCGGTACAGCTGGACCCCCAAGGGTGAAACCTCTCAGAACGACTTCCATTTCCAACAGCCTGCTCCAAAGCCCCCCAGGAAGAACGGAGCGGGCCGGGTTGTAGCACTGGTGCTGTGCTGTGCACTGGTCGGCGGCGGTGCTGGAGTGGGTGGTGCCGCACTTTACAATAGTCTGGGGGGCAGCTCCGATACCACCACCATCTACCAGAATACCACCCAAGGCACACAGGTCAGCGTACAGCAGGCCGATGGGGTCAAAGAGATGACTCTGGAGGAGATTTACGCCTCCTATGCGGACTCCTGCGTCAACGTCACCTGCCAAATGACCGTTCAGCAGGGCTGGCAGCAGTATACCGGAACATCCAGCGGCTCTGGCTTTGTGCTCAGCGAGGACGGCTATATCGTCACCAACTATCACGTCATCAATGGGGCTAGTGCCATTAAGGTGACCTTGAACAACGGCCAGGAGTATGATGCCACCCTCATCGGCGGCGAAGAGACCAACGATGTGGCGGTACTTAAGATCAACGGTGTCAGCGGTCTCCAGCCGGTGGTGCTGGGTGATTCCGATACCCTGGTGGTGGGTCAGCAGGTGTCCACCATTGGCAACGCCCTGGGTACCTTGTCCTTCTCTCAAACCTCCGGGCATATCTCCGGTGTGGGCCGCTCGGTGACCATGAGTGACGGCACCATCATCAACATGATTCAGACCGACTGCGTCATCAACTCCGGCAACTCGGGTGGCCCCCTGTTTGACCAGTATGGCCGTGTGGTGGGCATTACCTCCGCCAAGTACTCTAACAACGGGGACACCAGCTCCGCCAGCATCGAGGGTATCGGCTTTGCCATCCCCATCAATGATGTCATTGGCATGATTCAGGACTTCATCCAGTACGGCTACGTCACCGGCCGTCCCTCCATGGGCATCACCGCCGTGGAGGTCACGGAGGACTACGCCAAGGCCTTCGGTTGGCCGGCCGGTGTATATGTCAACGCAGTCAATACAGGTTCCTGCTCCGAGACCGCCGGTTTGAAGCAGGGCGACATCATTACCAAGCTGGGTGACACTGCGGTGACCACCGTGGCTGAGCTCAACGCCGCCAAGAACCAGTTCAAGGCCGGGGAGAGCACCACACTGGAGGTGTACCGCTCCGGTGAGACCCTGACCCTCAACATCACCTTCGATGAGGAGCAGAACAACACCCAGAACACCCAGACCCAGCAGGACCCTGCCCCTCAGCAGACCAGCAGCAGCCAGCAAGACGGCTACTTTGATCCCTGGGAGTACTACTTTGGGCACTAATCTGCAGTCAATCATGGAAACCTCAAACACAGCAGCGAGATATTCCCTCTCGCTGCTGTGTTTTTTATCCTATCTGCATCAGAGCCAGTTCAGCCTCCGCTTCCCGCCGATTGTCGGCGGAGAAGCAGAATTCTCCATTGAAAAACACTTCCACATGACCTCTGACATACTCCAACTCATACATGGCGGGACACTTCCTTTCAGCCTGGTTGCAGGCGTTCTTCTTTGATGGTTGAAGTGTACCACATAGAAAGTCCGATAAATAGGACTTTTGGTGGAGAGAACGGCATCTTCTCTGATTTCCTAGGTGCGGGTTTGCCAGCCGGAAACGATGCCATGTAGAAGGATGTCCTCCAATCTGACCCAAACAACACAAGCCCCCGGCTCTCATGGGAGAGCCAGGGGCTTGTTGTGTCATTGGATATGACCGATTAGCGCAGGTTGAAGAAAGCGTTGCGGCCCAGGTACTGAGTGGCATCGCCCAGCTCCTCCTCGATGCGGAGCAGCTGATTGTACTTGGCCACGCGGTCGGTGCGGCTGGGAGCGCCGGTCTTGATCTGGCCAGCGTTGAGAGCCACGGAGATGTCGGCGATGGTGGTGTCCTCGGTCTCGCCGGAGCGGTGAGAGACAACGGCGGTGTAGCCGGCGCGGTTGGCCATCTGGATGGCGTCCAGGGTCTCGGTCAGGGTGCCGATCTGGTTGACCTTGATCAGAATGGCGTTGGCAACCTTCTTCTCAATGCCGGTGGACAGACGGGACACGTTGGTCACGAACAGGTCGTCGCCAACCAGCTGCACGCGGTCGCCGATGGCCTTGGTGAGCATGCCCCAGCCTTCCCAGTCGTTCTCGCCCATGCCGTCCTCCAGGGAGATGATGGGGTAGTTGTCGGCGAACTTCTTCCACATGTTGACCATCTGCTGCT
>CALXDO010000041.1 GCA_944387075.1 uncultured Oscillospiraceae bacterium
AATTCCGTGACCGAAAAGACCGCCTTAACCAGGAAACCGTCATGGAGATCGCCCAGGAACTCCACAGTGTTGAAAGTCAGATCTCCAAGCTGGAGTTCCACGTCTCACAGTTGGATGCAAAGCAAGCCGAAGTCATCCAAAAGTACTACTTTGAGCGCAAGACCTGGGTTGAGCTCCAACAGGAAATGCATCTTTCTCCTCGCACGTTGATTAAACGCAGAGACGAGGGGCTGGAGGCGTTGGTGGACATTTATGAATATTTGGGCCAAATAACCAAACCAGGCTGACAGGGATAAAATCGAATAATATGCTGGTTATTATGTCAATACTATTACAAAGCATGAACCCTTCTTAAAATCTTGATTCGTCATTTTTTATTTCGTTTTTTATATTGACCCATTTTGCCTTGCTGTGCTAATTCTGCTTTTCATAGAAAATCCAATCTCCAATCATATTTAAGCTACTGCTTCTAGCGCTATTGAGTTCTACTTTACAGCTACCGTCTTTATCCATACGATATATTGTTTGAGTATCGGAATTACTGTGGAAGATATACTTTTTCCTTATCAGGGGACAACCTCACGGGAAATAACAACGGACAAGATTTTGATTTTTTCAAAATCTTGTCCGTTTTTCTGATATTCGAGGCCAGGATCATATATTGTAGGAGACCCCTTGCTAAATTATGTTAAAAATTGGTGTGAGCGGACGGCTTTTCGCACAACAGCCTTAAAATCCGTAAAATATTTTGGCTGATGTTGTTCCATGTTGTCCACCATAACAATCTCCTCCCCCCCAATCTCATCCAGGATGGGGAACACATGGAGCAGGCCCTCTCCCACATCAGAGAAGCATTGCAAAACTTTCAGCAAAAAGGTCTCCAGACACAGACCTGCTCCGTAGCCTCTCCGGCACAGTTCGATCATCAGCGGTGTGTTAGACGCCTGTATGATGCTGTAGAGCTCGATCTGATTTTGATGACAGTAGATATCGATATGCTGAGAAATCTTACTGTCTGGGTTAATTGTAACAAATGGAAGATCACTCAATTCCCTTAAAAATACTCCATCCTGAGCACGAGCTGCAATTGTCTCTGTATTCCAGTGCAAGTGCTGTTTAATTAAGTGATCTGTCGCAATCAAAAAGAGCCGGTCCCGAGTCAGGTACTCTTTATGTGATGTCGGAGCTGTAGAAATATTTTTTCCCAAGTATAAATCAATACGCCGTTCCCGCAGTTGTTTTTCCAAAGAAACTGTGGACTCCTCACACAAAGTCAGAACGACTCCAGGGTAAAGCGCCTGATACTCTGGAATAATTTTGGGCAGAAAAACCTGTGCGCGGGCGATTGTCAACCCAAACCGAATCCGCCCAGCTCGATTCTGTTTGACCGCTTCATACTGCTCCCGCAGCGATGCCTCCCGCCAGACAATCTTTTTCGCATTTCGGTAGAGAATTTCTCCCGCCTCAGTCAGTTCAAACCCGGGGGCACGCTGAAACAAAGTCACATGATAGAAATTTTCCAGGCGTTTGACATAGGCACTTACACTCTGCTGGGAAGCAAACAGTTGTTCCGCCGCCTTTGAAATACTGTGGTTCTCCGCCACACATAAAAACCAATCCAGTTTGGGCCGTTTCATTTTTACCTCTCCCTTGCGTTTATATCCACCGGCGTCTGAAGTTCAAAGAGAGTTTTAGCACAGTGAATAAACTCAATCATGTAACGGGGCAGTCGGCGCTTCTTAGAGTAAAAGATATTCATATGGTAATCGTTCATCAAATCAAGTACTGGGAAATGATAGGTATATTGATCATGTCCCCTGCTTGCCAGTAACTGCCGGTGAAGGTGTCGAGCCGTACATACCAGACATCCCAGTCCCTGTTGACACAAACTGATCAGCGCGTCAATGCTGACCGACGAGAGAACATAGTGAAACAAAAAGCTATGGTCCAAACTGTACTGCCATACTTGCTGAGACAGCTTCCTCTCCGATAGGTTATCCAAAAAGGGCAGGGCGGCGAAATCCTCCAAATGGACGCCGCGGTAAAATCGCTCCGCGCAAAGCGGATAGTCATTGGGAAACGCTCGCCGAAGCAGTCCATCTGGCACCAGAAGAAAAATTTCTTCATTCGGTAAAGGAAAAGACTCCATATTATGGGCAGAGGACTTAATCCCGAAACATAGGTCCAGCTGACTGTCTTCCAGCATGGCCAACAGAGTTTCTTCCGGCTGCTCCACCACAAAGACTCTAGCCTCTGGATGGAGTTTGTGGTATTCCACCAGTAGGTCCGGTAAAATCATTCCAATACTCTCTCCGTTATACCCCAAGTGCAGTTCCGGATTCTGGGGTGGGCAGAGGTCCTGAAGCTCACTTTCCAAGTTGCGCTCGTACATCTGAATATCACGAATTGCCTGAAGTAGCAATTCTCCCTCATAACTAAGGGAAAAGCAAGGCTTGCGATAAAACAATTTCACATCGTACTCCCGCTCTAAATCTGCAATTCGGCGGGACACATACTGGGGCGAGACATGAAGGCGCTCCGCTGTACGGTGAAGATTTAATGTCTCTCCCAGGACAGTGAACAAGTTTGCATCGTAGCTTGTCATCCTAGGCACCTCCACAATTTTTTAGTTGATAAGATACTTAAATTATAGCATCAATTCTTGATATAAGCAATCTATACTTGTTCAATTTCTATAGTTCTATGTGATATAAATTTGATATATTAGATAAAATGAAAGAATTAGACAAAATTTTAGGTGATAATTTCTGCTTCTTTTTTTGTTAGACTATCCACATGGTATCTGATAGAGTATAGTCAGAAACAAAATTGAGTGAGGTGATTTCTTTGTCAGAAAAGACCATTGTCTGGATGGAGATCCACGCCCCCGATGTGGTCGCGCAGGAAGATGCACTCCTTCCGGATGGCTTTCGCATCCTGCGCCCTAAAAGCCGCACAGATGAGGCGGAACACTTGTCTTTGCTTGCTCAGGCGGACTATGTCATCGCCGGCGGGATTCCCATCCCGAGAAACTATCTTCAGGCAGCTCCCCATCTAAAGATGATCCAAAAATGGGGAATTGGGGTAGATAAGATCGACTGCCAGGCGGCAAAAGAACTGGGCATTGCAGTCAGCATCACTGCCGGGGCCAACTCCATCCCTGTGGCTGAATTGGCCGTTGGTCTCATGCTGGCGGTTAATCGCCGAATCCCGTACGTAGACCGTCAAATGCGCCAAGGCCGGTGGCTGAAAACTGAGATGAGGCCTGTGTGCTATATGCTCCACGGCAAGACAGTTGGCTTATTGGGCATTGGAAACATCGCCCGTCAGGTCGCCAAAATGCTCCAAGGATTTTCCGTTCAGATCCTCTACCACGACATTTCCCCTCTCTCAAAGGAGCAGGAATCAGAGCTTCATGTACAGTATGCCGACCTTGAGACGTTGCTCCGCACAAGCGATGTACTTTCTATCCATGTTCCTTTGACCTCGGATACCAGGGGGATGATCGGTCAAGCGCAGTTGGCCCAGATGAAATCCACCGCAATTTTGGTCAATACCGCTCGGGGCGGCGTTGTGGATGAAACAGCCCTGGCCCGGGCCTTGGAATCTGGCACGATACGCGGGGCCGGCCTGGACTCTTATGAATCTGAGCCGCTGGGTCAGGACAGCCCTCTGCTTCGTTTGGACAACGTAGTGCTGACCAGCCACAATGGCGGCGGAGTCATTGATAATGTGTCCAACGTAACTGCCCACGCCTACCGCAACATCACAGACCATGCCGCCGGACATCCTTTGGACCCGCGGGATGTGGTAGTCCCTGTAAAAGATCCTGCCAGGGAGGCGACGTAATATGAACATAACAGCCGAACAATTATCAGCTTTGTTTCCGGAGCTTGCACTCATTCAAAACCGGGATCTGCGGGAAAAGACAGTCCAAGTGTGGCTGCAGGCCTGCCAGGACTGTGACTGGGACAGCTTAGAGGAAATTCCCTTCAGTGCCGGCTTTACCCCCACCCCCGACAATTTGGTCTATCATACCCGGCTAGCCACCCGCTACAGCTATGCTGTGGCCCAGCAGAGCAATCAGCTGCAGAAGACGCAGGCAGATCTGGACATCATTGTCGCAGGCGCTCTGCTTCACGATGTGTGCAAAGTGGCGGAGTACTCCAAGGCAGGGGGAAAGACGGCCTGGGGAAATGGCGTCACCCACGGTATCTACGGCATCTGCCTATGCCACCACTTCGGCCTTCCGATGGAGATTATCCATATCATCGCCTCCCACACCGAAAAGCTGGGAATGCCCACTAAGAGTCTGGAGGCCATCATCATCCGACACTGCGATGAAATTGCAGCCTCCGGCTCCTACCTGCTCTCCCGCCATAAGACAAAATCCGGCGGAAAGTGGGTGGATCTATGACACAGCCAGATAAACTGATTGGCGATGGCTCCTTCAGATATTTGCCTGAAGAGAACTGGGGCTGCATTCAGGACAGCTGGGATGTGCGCGTAGTGGCCGGTGTGGGAATCGACCCACAGGACCGCCTCTACGTCCTCACACGAGGCAAACCCGCCATCCTAGTCATGAATCCGGACGGCCAAGTCCTGGAGCACTGGGGCGATGATGTTTTTGACCGGCCGCACGGCATCTGTATCCCCGGGAATGGGGCGATCTATGGCGTCGACGATCACGCCCACATCGTCTTTCAGTTTGACATGGAGAAACACCTGTGCATGACGCTGGGCCAGCGCGGTATCCCCTCCGACACGGGGTATACTATGGAGCATAAGCACGTGGAGCGTGGAGCTGGCCCGTTCAATCGTCCCACCAGCGCTGCCTTGGCCGCCAATGGCGACCTCTATGTCACCGACGGCTATGGAAACGCCCGTGTACACTGCTTCGCTCCGGACGGAACGCTTCGTTTCAGTTGGGGCGAACCAGGTATCGGACCTGGACAGTTTCAATTGCCTCATGGGATTCTCATCGACCGTGATCAAAAAGTATATGTGGCAGACCGCCAAAACAATCGAATCCAGATATTTGACCTGAACGGCCGTTATCTGGGGGAATGGACCGGCTTTATCCGCCCTGCCGCTATGTGTTTCGGCCCGGACGGCAATATGTATATCGCAGAATGCAAACGGAGCAGCATCTACACCGGTGCTCCCTCCCGCGTCAGCATCGTATCCATGGACGGAACTCTTTTGGCGCGTCTGGAAGATGGCGATGTATACGACGAGTCTATGGGGCACCATACAGCCCACAGTATATGTGTGGACTCCCAGGGGAACATCTATGTGGGAGAAGTCGGCAAAAAAATCCCATCCGGCTACTTCGGACTTCGTAAATATAAGCGGGTCTGACCGCAGTTTTAAGTAAAGCACGCCATTTATTTTATCCCTTCACGCACCAAGGAAGGCAGGTGGTATATTATGAAGGGACACAAGGCGCTGGGAGATCGAATCGCCGGGGGCGTAGGCATCGTATGCGGCGCAGTTTCTCTATGGCAAGGCGCCGACTTGTATCCTTACCGGCAGAGCCCGCTGATGGGAGACCATGTCATGCTGTTCTTTCTCGGGGCTATGCTGATTGTCCTGGGCATACTGGTAGGGTTTGTTTTTCACTATCCGCCAGTAAAAGTATCCCAAGCAGACCGAAAAACCAAGTTTACCGTTAATCTTACCTTTTTGATCTTATTCGCCTTTTTGATTGTTACATGGCTTTTGGGCTATGTAATCGGAAATCTGCTGTTGCTGTTCGTGCTCTTTCGGGTGTACGGCTCCTACTCCTGGATCAAGTGCGGTCTCTTCTCTGTGCTGGTCACAGCACTGATCTATTTCCTATTCATCTATCTGGTCAAAACACCTTTTTCCAGCGGCTTAGTCTTTGAGCTGCTGGGTATGTAGACCGGAGGTGTGTCGCATGGAAACATTATCTTATCTGATAGACGGATTTGCTTCCGCAGTCAGCCCCATGAATTTATTGATGTGCGCGGTTGGTGTACTGCTCGGTACGGCGGTTGGAGTTCTCCCTGGCCTGGGGCCATCCTCAGCGATTGCCATCCTTCTGCCTGTTACCGCCACGCTGGAACCTATGCAGTCCATCATCATGTTGGCGGGCATTTATTATGGGGCACAATACGGAGGTTCCACCACTTCTATTTTGCTGAACATTCCCGGCGAGGCCGCTTCCATCGTCACCTGTCTTGACGGCTATCCCATGGCTAAACAGGGACGAGGCGGGCCAGCGCTTGGAATCGCAGCGATTGGTTCCTTTATTGCGGGAACCATCGGCGTACTGGGTCTGACCTTCTTTGCCCCTATTTTCGCACGCTCCGCGCTGGCCTTTGGACCTCCGGAGTACACGATGCTGATGGTCATGTCTTTCAGCATTGTTATGAGTTTTGCCGGCAACAGTCTGAGCAAAGGCATCCTGATTGGCTTTCTTGGTATGCTGCTGGCCTGTGTGGGCCCCGGATGGGTATCAGGTTATCTGCGCTTTTGCTGGAATGTGGACCAGCTGACCGGTGGACTCAATCTGGTCCCCATCGTCATTGGGCTGATGGCCATTTCTGAGGTACTCAAGGGCCTGGAGGAGCAGTCGGTGGCTATTTCCACCGAACAGGTCGGCAGCGTTTTTCCCAGTAAGGCAGACCTGAAGCGAAGCGCCGGCCCCATTATTCGGGGAACCTTTATTGGCTTTATCTTAGGGCTTTTGCCTGGCTGCGCCCCTACAGTCTCCACGTTCCTGAGTTATGACTTGGAGAAAAAAGTCTCCAAGCATCCTGAAAAATTCGGCACAGGCATGATTGAAGGAGTCGCTTCTCCTGAATCGGCCAACAATGCCAATGGGGTGGCGGGCTTTATCCCACTCTTCTCCTTTGGTATCCCCACCTCCGCCGCTATGGCTATTCTGCTGGTTGGCCTGACCATGTTCGGAATTCAGCCCGGCCCCACACTGTTCACTTCCGGCGGAGAATTTGTCTGGACCGTCATTGCCAGTATGTTCATCGGGAATCTGCTGCTGATCATTTTGAACCTGCCCCTGGTCGGCATCTGGGCTAAAATTACGAAGGTCCCCTATGGGATTCTTGCTCCCGTGATTGTGTCTTTGTGCGTGATTGGTTCGTACACCATTCGCAACTCTATGTTCGACGTATTGATCACGTTCCTCTTCGGCTATATCGGCTATGTGATGCGGAAACACCAGTGGCCTATTGTTCCGTTGATCATCGGTTTTATTCTCGGGCCTATTTTTGAGCGCAACTTTATCACTAGTATGAGTATGTCCAACGAAAGTTTCCTGATTTTTATCCAGCGGCCCATTTCGGCAGGTATCCTGGTCCTCACAGTCGTACTCCTGATTCTCTCCCATTTTTTGAAAAAGCGCACTGCATCTCGTGTCAAGGCGTCCGTAGACAGTTCTATGGATCTCCCTGATGATGTCAGCTGACAGTTTTTAACGTTCACTTGTGCCTCACTTTACAGTCCGCCAATATCGGATAGGAGGAATCGATCATGAAAAAAATCACAGCAATCGCACTGACTCTTTCCCTGACACTGAGCGCGCTGCTAACTGGCTGCGGCAGCACCTCTGACTCCAGCGATCAAGCATCATTTCCCGACCGGCAGGTGGAAATTGTAGTTGGCTACAGCGCAGGCAGTTCCCCGGACCTTCTGGCCCGCGCGCTGGCGGATCGACTCTCCGAGAAATGGGGCGTCCCTGTCATGGTGACCAACAAAACCGATGGCAGCTCTGCCACCGCCATTAAGGAATTTCTCAGCACCGCCGAGCCGGATGGCTACACCATTACCATCGGCACTATTGCGGATCTTTGTCTCCATATGGCAGTCAACAAGCAGCCCCTCTATGACGCATCGGACTTCACATATGTATGTCAGACTTCCCAATACCCTATGAGCGTAACAGTAAAGGCCGATGCTCCTTGGAATACCTTCGGAGAGCTGAGTGACTGGGTTGTCAAAAATCCCGGCGAGCTGCTCTATTGCTCCAGCTCCATGACCGGCGCCTCTGCTTTCGCTACCGCTGAGTGGGTGAATACCATCGGAGGCGACTTCAACGCAGCCCGTTTGGTTCCCATTACCGGCAGCAGTGATGCCGCCGTAAAGGTTGCCGGCGGAAACGCCACAGTCATCATTGGTTCTATCACAGGCGTTCTCCCGATGGTAGAGGCCGGAGAACTGAAAATCTTGGTCATGACCCCCTACGCAGATCCCAACTACCCCGACATTCCCTCCGCCGAAGAGTCTGGTGTATCTGGACTGACCTTTGGCAATTGGAACGGTATCGTCATGCCGTCCGGTGTTTCGGAGGATATTTTGAACACATGGCGGGAGGCGTTAGGAGAAATCTGTTCCGATGAAGCATTTATCGATCAAATGCAGAAGGTCGGAGTTCCTGTCGTATATGCAGACGGGGCCGATTGGGAGCAGCAGGTGCTGAACTCCATTGAGGACTATAAGCAGTTGGCCGAGGAGCTTGGCCTGAGAAAATAAGCGTTTCCCCTGCCTTTTCTAAAGATTGATATCTGAATTTCCCCTTCTTTTCCATATCATGCAGTACGGCTCCCGTTGCTTTTGGCAGCGGGGGCCGTCAGGCTGTCGAAACTGTTTTGTGGCTGGCGGCCTAAGGTTACTGGCACTGAACTCCATACAGCTGGCTGGGACAATGAATTGACGTACAGCGCCAGAATGACACCACCTACACCGTCGAAATACCGTCCCGCCGTGTGACTGTGGACGTCACGTTTACATGCATTGCGGAAATCCCGGCTCCTTCCACTTTGCCCTTCAGCGATGTGCGCACCGGGGACTGGTTCTATCTGACGGTGCAGTATGCCTATGCCAACGGCCTCGTGAGCGGGGTTGGCAACGATCAGTTCAATCCGAATGGAATCACTCTCGGGGCATGATCGTCACAATCCTGTACAGCATGGAGAATCGGTCGCTGCCGGTTCCACCACCTTTACCGATGTACCCGCCGGGCAGTGGTACACCGACGCGGTGACCTGGGCGGCGGCCAATGGTATCGTGGGTGGATACGGCGATGGACGCTTTAGTCCCAACGACAGTATCACATGTAAGTAGATGGCGGCCATCCTGTACAGCTACGCTCGGTTCAAGGGCTATGATGTCAGCAGCACCGTTGACCTGAGCCGCTATGTGGATGTCGGCCAGGTGAGCGCATGGGCGCAGACCGTTATAGGCTGGTCAAATGTGCAGGGGCTGATTACCGGCAACACCGCCACGACCCTGAATCCCATCGGTTCCGCAACCCGTGCTGAGGTTACAACGATCCTGATGAACTTTTGTGAGAATATCGTAAAGTGATCGAAACCACCAAGCGGCCAGCCGAACTCCGGCTGGCCGCACACTTATTTTTTGCCCAGCTTGCAGTAAAGTATCAACTGTACCTGCATCGATCCGTAATATATCCCTTTCAAGGGGAATCGTACAATTGGTACACCAGAAGGAGACCATGGGCCATAGAAGCACAGACAAGCAGCAAGCAAAATTTTCTGACACCATGCAGCTGGCGAAGATTCAGCAATCTATGAAAGGTCCCCCCCTGAAGCCTACAAATGGAGACGGGATAACTGGGAATCGGCAAGGAAACTGCCGGACAGATTCAAACAGAAGGAACCGACGTATGAATGTGATCTGCAGGAAGACTAAATTTATGGGAAATGGACGTTAAAATCCTATTTTTGTGTTGAATATCTCGTTTTTTCGCAGTATAATTTCTGTGTCAGGACGAAAAAACTATAAGAGTCCGTTCGAAGAAAGCGCAAAGAGGCAACTCGAAGGCAGCTCCAGCATAGAATAGAGCGCCGTTAAATTGAGATCAAGAGACAAGGCCAGGGGGAGCTAAAGGCCCCGTGCCAAAGGTTCATCTCTCTTGAAGGAAACGATACCCAAATATGTAGGTTTGTCAAACATATTGGACGGCGAA
>CALXDO010000042.1 GCA_944387075.1 uncultured Oscillospiraceae bacterium
TCGTCTTCGACACCGAGGTGTACTCCAACACCGGCGGACAGGCTTCCAAGTCCACCAACATCGGCCAGGTGGCTCAGTTCGCCGCTGCCGGTAAGACCGTGGGCAAGAAGAGCCTGTCTGAGATCGCTATGCAGTACGGCTACGTCTATGTGGCTCAGGTTGCCATGGGTGCCAACCCCAACCAGACCCTGGCTGCCATCCGTGAGGCTGAGGCCTATCATGGTCCCTCCCTCATCATCGGCTATGCTCCCTGCGAGATGCACTCCATCAAGGGCGGCATGACCAACTGCCAGAGCGAGATGAAGAGAGCCGTGGATTGCGGTTACTGGAACCTGTTCCGCTACAACCCCGTGCTCAAGGAGCAGGGCAAGAACCCCTTCACTCTGGACTCCAAGGCCCCCGCTGGCGGCTATCAGGAGTTCCTGATGAACGAGGCTCGTTACTCCTCCCTCACCCGTTCCTTCCCCGAGCGCGCCAAGGATCTGTTCGAGAAGAACGAGAAGGCCGCTATGGAGCGTTGGGAGCACCTGCAGAAGCTCATCGAGCTGTACGCTCAGTAATTTACTCCAAGTTCAAAAAGGACGCAGCCACCGGCTGCGTCCTTTTTTTACCAAGGAATTCGACGTAATTCGACGTAAAAGGGGGTGGGAGAGAGATGAATCTGGTGGGGCTATGTTTGAATTTGCTCTATCCACCCCGCTGCCCGTTCTGCGGCAGGGTGCTGGAGGCGTGGGAAGAGGGTATGTGCAGCCGGTGCCAGGAGAGCTTGCCATGGCTCCAGGGGGCGGGAAAGACGGTGGAATTCTGCAAAGTGTGTGTCTCGCCCCTGTGGTATCAGGACGGGGTGCGCCGGGGGATGCACTGCTATAAATTTTGGGGAGGTCAAGACCATGCCCGCGTGCTGGGCCTGCTCATGGCCCAGTGTCTATCCGACCGGTGGGGAGAGCCCATGGACTGCATCACCTGGGTGCCGTTGTCGGCTGGCAAGCTGCGGCGGCGAGGATATGACCAATCCCGGCTGCTGGCCTTGCGGGTGGGAGAGCTGACGGGGCTGGAGGTGGTGCCCACCCTGGAGAAGGTGCGGGAGACCCACCAGCAATCCCGGATTGTGGCCCACTCCGCCCGGCGGGCCAATGTGGCGGGGGCGTATGCCCTGCGGGAGAGTGCCGATGTGGAAGGGAAACGGGTGGTGCTGGTGGACGATGTGGTCACCAGCGGGTCCACCCTGGAAGAGTGCGCTGCCTGCCTGCGCATGGGCGGGGCGGAGGAGGTCATTGGGCTGACCCTGGCACGGGCGAGATAAGGAGAATGTGCCGCAAGCGGCACAGAAGCAAACGACAAGGCTCAGGCTCCCCTGTGTAAGGGGAGCTGTCACCGCAGGTGACTGAGGGGTTGACTGTACGCAGTGGCGAAAAAGGCCCGGCAAAATAGGGAGATCTGACCCGTCAATCCCTCCGACCCGGCTCACGCCGGGCCACCTCCCTTTACACAAGGGAGGCTTTTGTTGTAGACAAAAAAGGCTGTACTTTGACGGTGATGTATGTTATACTTGCTTGAGCAAGCTCCTCCCCACAGAGGTGAGTTGAGCGGTTTTGATATGGCGTAAAGCGAGGCGTGTGGGCCCGCTTTGGATGGATATAAAAATACAAAGCGCAAGCGCAGGGAGAGGCGGCCGACCACCCATCTGTTTGGCGAGACAGGGCCAAGCAGCGGGATGGGACGACGGCGTTTTTCTCCTGCGCACAAAAGGGGGACGGTTTTCCCTTTTGGCGAAAATCAGATGCTCATTTCGGGAACACTCACCTCAAGGGGAGGTGGGTGGACGGAACCCCCAGGGGGAAGTGTGCCCACAATGCCCATAGATACGCGTATCGACAGAACAAGCAATGGAACAATGAAAAGGAGTATTTATGGCAGAAAAATTGAAAATTATTTCTCTTGGCGGTCTCAACGAGATCGGCAAGAACCTCACCGTGTACGAGTACGGCAACGACATCATTGTGGTGGACGTGGGCATGGGCTTCCCCGACGACGAGATGTACGGGGTGGATGTGGTGATTCCGGATTTCAGCTATCTGATCCAGAACCGGGACCGCATCCGTGCCATTTTCATCACCCACGGGCACGAGGACCACATTGGTGCCATTCCCTACCTGATGCGGGACGTGAACGTGCCCATCTATGCCACTCGCATGTCCGCCGGGCTGATCCGGCTCAAGCTGGAGGAGCATCGCCTGGACAAGAAGGTGAAGCTCATCACCTGTGAGGCCGGGGAGACGGTACGGGCCGGCAAGTTCACCGTGGAATTTATCCACATCAACCACTCCATCGCCGATGCGGTGGCCTTCGCCATCCGCTGCCCGCTGGGCGTGTGCGTGCACACCGGCGACTTCAAGATTGACCCCACCCCCATCCAGGGCGGCATGGCCGACTTGACCCGCCTGGGCGAGCTGGGCCGGGAAGGGGTGCTGGCTTTGCTGGCCGACTCCACCAACGTGGAGCGCCCGGGGTACAGCAAGAGCGAGTCCAGCGTGGGAGCCTCCTTCGAGGCGCTGTTCCGCACCTGTGACCAGCGCATCATCGTCACCACCTTTGCCTCCAATGTGGACCGTATCCAGCAGATCATCAACGTGGCCGCCAAATATGGCCGCAAGGTGGCGGTGACGGGGCGCAGCATGGAAAATGTCATGCGGGTGTCCACCGAGCTTGGGTATATGCAGGTGCCTGCCGGCACGGTGGTGGACATCAACCAGATCAAGGCCATGCCCAAGAACAAGGTGTGCATCATCACCACCGGAAGCCAGGGCGAGACCATGTCTGCCCTCACCCGTATGGCCTTTAACACCCACCGCCAGGTGGAAATTCAGGCCGGGGACCGGGTGATTCTCTCCGCCTCCGCCATTCCCGGCAATGAGAACGCCATTGGAAACGTCATCAACGAGCTGTACCGCCGGGACGCTGAGGTGGTCAACGAGCGGGAATTGCCCCTGCATGTCTCCGGTCACGCCTGCCAGGATGAGTTGAAGATCGTGCACGCCCTGGTGCGGCCCAAGTACTTCATCCCCCTCCACGGCGAGCAGCGGATGCTGAAGACCCACGCCAAGCTGGCCCGGAGTATGGGTATGGACCCCCGGAACATCATCATCAGCGACGTGGGTAAGGTTATTGAGATCACCCAGAAGCATGCCAAGATCAACGGCACCGTCCCCTCCGGCAAGGTGTTTGTGGACGGCTACGGTGTGGGCGATGTGGGCGCTGTGGTGCTGCGGGACCGCCAGCACCTGGCCCAGGACGGCATGATCGTGGTGGTGGTGTCCATGTCCGGCGAGGACGGACAGGTCATCTCCGGCCCCGACATCATCACCCGCGGCTTTGTCTATGTCAAGGAGTCTGAGGCCCTGATGGACGAGCTGCGCCAGGTGGCGGTGGATGCCCTGGAGAGCTGCCAGGAACGGCATGTCCGGGACTGGTCCACCATCAAGTCGGAAATTAAGGGCAACCTGTCCGGCTTCCTCTACAAGAAAACCAAGCGCAATCCCATGATCCTCCCGGTAATCATGGAGGTGTAAACAAGATACCGCCCTGGGCCATTGGCCCAGGGCGGTATCTTGTTTCTTATAAAAGTTCGCCCAACAAAATCCCGTCGGCGGCCCTGGTGATCTTCACCTGGTGCAGCTGGTTGTGGAGGTTTTCACCCGCGGCCCGCACCGCCACATAGTTTGGGGCATGGCCCTGCCACAGGCCCCCCTTCTTTTCTTCCTCAAAGAGGACAGGGAGGGTAGACCCTACCAGAGCCTGCAAGTAGGCGTTCTCCATCTCCTGCGCCACCGCACCGGCCCGGTGGGCACGCTCCTCCTGCACAGCGTGGGGAATTTGCCCTTCCATGGTGGCCGCCGGGGTGCCGCTGCGCCGGGAGTAGGGGAAGATGTGCATGGAGGAGAAGGCGCAGCGGCGAAGGAAGTCCAGGGTCTGGGCAAACTCCTCCTCCGTCTCCTGGGGGAAACCCACAATGAGGTCGGTGGTGATGGCAGGCCGGTCAAAATGCTGCCGCAGCCACTCCACCGACTGGAGATACCGGGCGGTGTCATACTTGCGGTTCATCCGCTTCAGCGTCTCGTCGCACCCGGACTGCATGGACAGGTGGAAGTGGGGGCAGAGATTGGGCAGCGCGGCTGCCCTCTGGCAGAAGTCGGGGGTGATGGTGCGGGGCTCCAGAGAGCCCAGGCGCACCCGCAGAGCGGGCACGGCGTGGCACAGGGCCTCCACCAGGTCAATGAGGGTGAGTCCCTCCTTCAAGTCCCGGCCCCAGGAGGAGATTTCAATGCCGGTGAGCACGATTTCCCGGTAGCCCTGGGTCTCCAGGTCTTTGGCCTGGGCCACGGCCTCAGAAAGGGGCAGGGAGCGCACTGGGCCCCGGGCGTAGGGGATGATGCAGTAGGTGCAGAAGTTGGTGCACCCGTCCTCCACCTTGAGCATGGCCCGCGTGCGGCCCTGCTGGCCCCCGGCGTTGAGCCGCTCAAACTCCCGGCGGCGCAGGGCCTGGTCCACCTGGACCATGGGGGCGGCGTGCTGGCCCAGCTGCTGCTCCAGCAGGTCCAGAAACGCCATGCGCCCGGCGGTGCCGGACACTAGATCCACACCCAGGGCGGCCACCGCCTCCGGCTCGGTCTGGGCGTAGCAGCCGCACACCGCCACCACCGCCTGGGGATTCATCTTTTTGGCCCGGCGGATGACGTTGCGGCACTTTTTGTCGCTGACCGCCGTGACGGTGCAGGTGTTGATGATGTAGGCGTCCGCCAAGTCCTCAAAGGGAACCAGGGTGTGGCCGCGGCGGAGCAATTCCTGCTCCATGGCCTGGGTTTCGTATTGGTTGACCTTGCAGCCCAAGGTGTAGATGGCAATGTCCATAAGGGCCTCCTGGAAGTAATGTTGCCTTAATAATACCATTTTCGTAGGGTTTTGTACAGGTTTACATTTCACCAAAAATGTGGTATGATAGCCGAAAAACGGCGATCACACCGGGATTTCGATTGCCGTTTTTCTCGCCCCTTGGGGCAACCGAAAAAACAGGGCGGTATCCCATGATTGCGTTGCTGTCATGGGATACATCCCCTACTTTGTGAAAAGAAGGTGGAAGGATGTCGTCCAGCTTTTTTGCCTATATCTTTCGCATGCGCTACATTGCCCGGTGGGCCTTGATGCGCAACACCCGCACGGAGAATGTGGAGGAGCACTCCTATGAGGTGGCGGTGCTGGCCCACGCCCTGGCGGTGATCGGACAGCGGATGTATGGCAAGGCGGTCAACCCGGACCGGGTGGCCACGGCGGCGTTGTTCCACGATGCCCCTGAAATCATCACCGGGGATCTCCCCACCCCCATCAAGTACTTCAACCCCGCCATTAAAACGGCTTACGACCAGGTGGAGGCAGTGGCCCAGGATAAGCTGCTGGGGATGCTGCCCCCCCAGCTGATGGAGGCCTATGAGCCCCTGGTTCGGGGCGGAGACCCGTCGGTGCACCGGTATGTGAAAGCCGCCGACAAGCTGGCGGCGTGGCTGAAATGCCTGGAGGAGCGCAAGGCGGGCAACCGGGAGTTTGTGAAGGCGGAAGCGGAGACCCTTCGCGCTTTGAACGAGATGGACATGGAGGAAGTGACCTGGTTTCTGGATCACATGGGGGAGAGCTTTGGACAGACCCTGGATGAATTGGGTTGAGCGGGTATTTTACGGGGAAACCCCGAAACGATAGGGAGGAACAAATATGAGAGCCATTGTAACGGTAGTGGGAAGAGATCAGGTGGGCATCATTGCCGCCGTGTGCAGCCAGCTCAGTGAGCGCAACGTCAACGTGCTGGACATCAGCCAGACCATTTTGCAGGAGTACTTCACCATGGTGATGCTGGTAGACGTATCCAAGTGTACCGTGCCCTTTGCCCAGCTGGCCCAGGAGCTCAGCGACGACGGCAAGGAGCGCAGCCTGGACATTCGGGTGCAGCGGGAAGACATCTTCAACGCCATGCATCGGATTTGAGGTGACGGGACATGCTCAATCAAAAGGATATTCTCTCCACCCTCTCCATGATTGACCAGCAGAATCTGGACATCCGTACCATCACTATGGGGATTTCTCTGCTGGACTGCTGTCACTCCGACCCCAAGGTGGCCTGTGACAAGATTTACGACAAGATTACCACCTCGGCCCAAAACCTGGTGAAAACCGGGGAGGACATTGAGGCGGAGTTGGGGATTCCCATTGTCAATAAGCGCATCTCCGTCACCCCCATCGCCCTGGTGGCAGGGGCCTCGGACACCGACGACTATGTGCCCTTTGCCCAGGCTCTGGACCGGGCGGCCAAGGAGACCGGGGTCAATTTCATCGGTGGCTTTTCCGCGCTGGTGCAGAAGGGGATGACCCGGGGAGACCGCAACCTCATCGCCTCCATTCCCGAGGCCCTGGCGGTCACCGATCTGGTGTGCTCCTCCGTGAACATCGGCTCCACCAAGGCGGGCATCAACATGGATGCGGTGCGCCTGATGGGCGAGACGGTGAAGGCCTGCGCCGCCCGCACGGCCCACCAGGGCGGCTTTGGTTGCGCCAAGCTGGTGGTGTTCTGCAACGCCGTGGAGGATAACCCCTTTATGGCCGGCGCCTTCCACGGGGTGGGCGAGCCGGAGCGGGTCATCAATGTGGGCGTGTCCGGCCCCGGCGTGGTGCACCATGCCCTAAAGTCGGTGAAGGGCCAGCCCTTCGACGTGGTGGCAGAGACCATCAAGAAAACTGCATTCCAGGTCACCCGTATGGGCCAGCTGGTGGCCCAGGAGGCCAGCAGCCGCCTGGGGGTACCCTTTGGCATTGTGGACCTGTCCTTGGCCCCCACCCCCGCCATTGGGGACAGCGTGGCCCGGATTTTGGAGGAGATGGGCCTGGAGGTATGCGGTGGCCACGGCACCACCGCCGCCCTGGCCCTGCTCAATGACGCGGTGAAAAAGGGCGGTGTCATGGCCTCCTCCTCGGTGGGCGGCCTGTCCGGCGCCTTCATTCCGGTCAGTGAGGACGAGGGCATGATTGCCGCCGCCCGCTCCGGCGCGTTGACCCTGGAGAAGCTGGAGGCCATGACCTGTGTGTGCTCGGTGGGTTTGGACATGATCGCCGTGCCCGGCGACACCACCGCCGCCACCATTTCTGCCATCATTGCCGACGAGGCGGCCATCGGCATGATCAATCAGAAAACCACCGCCGTGCGTATCATCCCCGCCCCCGGCACCCAGGTGGGGGACACCGTGGAGTTAGGCGGTCTGCTGGGCTCTGCCCCGGTGATGCCCTGCCACACCGGCTCGGCAGAGGAATTTGTGGCCCGGGGTGGCCGCATTCCTGCCCCCATGCACAGCCTGAAAAACTAAGTCTCCCTGGGCTGGGAGAAGCAAAAACGGTGTGACGGAACAGGTCACACCGTTTTGCACGTTTTTGAGGGGAAGGGGAATCTTGGAAGAAAGGAGGAACGTCCATGAAAAAGAGGTGGCGGCAGTTCTGCGCCCGGCGGCTGCCAGTGATTCGCGCCCGGTGGCTGTCCGCTCTGCCCATCATTCTGATGTCCCTAACCCTGCTGCTGGGGCTGTGGGGGGTGTTCGGGGTACGGTATGTGACCATGGCCTCCTTCCTCACCCTGCTGTTCCGCACCCGGTACAAGCAGGATTTCCGCCCCCGGGACCTGGCTAAAGCCGCCGCCACCATGTTCCTGGTGGATCTGGCGGCCTTTGCGGCGGGGCGGGGGCTATGGTGGGCCCTGGGGATAAACCTGGTGGTCCCCTTCGCTCTGGTATACCTGCTCAGCTCCAAATTCACCCCCAAGGCCTATTTTGTGTTCAGCATGGAGTTTGTCTTTCTCCAACTGGTACCCATCCAGCCCCAAGAGCTGCCCATCCAGCTTCTTGCCTTGGGGTGTGGACTGGCGGTGGTGACGGTGGCCCTGTGGCTCCACGCCCATATGGTCCGGCGGCGGCGTCACTTCGGCACGGTGCGCAAGGGGATGCACAACCTGTGCGTACAGATGAAAACCCTGGCCTGCGGCGGGGACGTGTCCCCCCTGCGGAGGACGCTGGAGTCTATGCTGGTGCATATGAACCAGGTGATCTATGACAGTCGGGGCTACACCTACCTGGCCAACGGGTACGGGAAGTTATACTATTTGTTCATGGTGATGTTCCAGCGGTGCGCCTACTTCACCCAGCACTTTGTGCCGCTGGGCACGCTGCCCCCCTCCCAGGATCGGATGTACTTTGCGCGTCTGAGTAAGCTCTTCGGCCAGGCTGAGTCCGCCCTGGGCGGCCCCAACCACGGCCAGCTGCTGGAACAGGTGGAGGAGCTGCGCCGGGGCCCTGGACTGTCCGACCCGGCCCAGAATGAGGCCATGGGAGAGATCCTGCGGCTGTTTTCCGTGGCCCTCCGGGAGTTGGAGAACACCCGCCCCGCCCAGCCCCAGCGAGCGTGGAAGCTGCCCCGAGACCAGCACAAGCTCCGGGGCCTGGGCAACATCTTCCGCCTGGAGCTGTTCTCCACCCGGTTTGCCCTGCGTCTGTCGGCGGTGCTGTGCGTGTCCTTCGGCTTTGTATGGCTCACCGGGCTGGAGCACGCCTACTGGTATCCCATGACCACCTTCCTCATGCTCATGCCCTACGCCGAGGAGAGCCGCATGAAGATCGGCAACCGCATTTTGGGCACCATGGGCGGGGTGGTGGTGTCCATGGCATTGATGAGCCTGTTCCACACCATGCCGGAGTACTTCGTGATTCTCGCCGTGATGACCTGTTTTATGTACTACGCCCCAGTGACCTCCTGGACCATGACGGTGTACTCCACCTGCTACGGCATGACTCTGGCCCACCTGCGCCTGGGGCTGATGCAGGCCAGCGGGCTGCGCCTGCTCTATGTGGCCATGGCGGCGGCCACAGCGGCCCTGGCCAACCGCTTTTTGTTGCCCAACACCGCCGGGCGGGAGTTTCGGCAGAGTGTGGAGGAGCTGTTCGACTTGGATTTGAGCTTTTTGCAGCAGGTGCGGGCCCTGTGCCGGGACGGCGGCCAAGACGGGAACCAGATGACCGACCGCCTGGTGCGCATCCACCTGCTGGAGGACTAGATTCAGGCCCATCTAAAGGGGATGCGCAGCACGGAACAGACCTTCTACCTCCAGATGCTTCCCATCAACCGGAAGCTGGTCAGCGAGATGGAGCAGATTAACGCCTATCTCCGCTCTCGGCCCCAGCTGCTGGGGACTAGCTACAGCCAGACGGCGGTGGAGGTGCTGGACAACCTGGAGGATGCTATCCTGCGGGTCAAGCGCAGCTACACCGCCCGGGAGTTGGAGCCTTTCTTGCAGACGGACGGGGACTTTCAGACCTTCGGACGGCTGCAGGACAGCCTGTATTTCAACACGTTGGCGGTCAACTGTCTGCACACCTTGCAGGAGATGCACGAGTTAGCCGCCCAGCCCAGAGAATAAAAAAGCATCCGTCCCGACGGTCTTTTGTCGGGACGGATGCTTTTTAGCTGTTTGTGGGCAGTTTGGAGGCCAGCGCAGAGAAGTAATCGTAATAGGGCTTGAGAAAGAGAAAGTCCTCCACGAGCTGGTCGGCCAGTTGGGGGGTGTACAGCAACTCACACAGCCCCTCCTCATGGCCCACAGAGAGAGATTTTTTGTTAAACCACGCCGTCAGCTCCGCCTGGGGGCAGGGCTTTGGGCGGCGGTACTCTGGGCCGTCCAGTTGGAACCGCTCCTGATGGGCCAGGGCGCGCTCCAGCTTCAGCAAAGGCTTGGGGTCCCGGAGAATCTCCTGGCGGTGGCACTCCATGACGCTGGCTTTGGCGCACCAAAAGCCCATGCCACAACTCCAGCCCTCCGGGGTGAGCTCAAACCACAGGGCGGGGTGGGTGTCTGCAGCGGAATCATCCCCCCGAACCAGGGTAAACCAAAGGTGATCTTTGTAGGGACCACGGCCATGGAGACGGCGGGCATCCCGGTAAATCCGGGCCACCTTCAAATTCCACGGCTCTTTGGGAAAGTGCTCTACCATGGAAAGCTGCACCTGGCGGCCCAACTCCTGCATGGGCCGGTAGAGCTCTTTGAGATACACCTCTTTGTGGGATTCAAACCAACTGCGCTCGTTTTGGAACCGAATGCCCCACATAAATTCCACCGTCTCCGGGGTAAAACCTTGAAACTCTCCCGTCATGGCTCCTGGGTCTCCTCAGCGGGGTCGGGCGTGGGCGGCTGGGTAGGTGTGGGAGTTGGAGCCGGCGTGGGCGTGGGGGCCGGCGTGGGGGCCGGTGTGGGAGCGGGCGTGGGCGCAGGAGTCGGAGCCGGCGTGGGATTGGACTCGGAAGAGCCGGAACCCCAAGGACCGGAATCGGCGGGGTTGTAGAGAATCACCTTGTCCCGCTTGGAATAGCGGCTGGTGTTCTCAAAGGTGCGGGAGATGAGATTGCCGTTGGCATCGTAGACGCAGCGGTACACATCCACCACCTTACCGGTGTAAGGCGTGGTCTTGACTTTGGTGGTTCCGCGGGGCACCGAGGAGTCCGGCTCATAGACGGTCTCATAAGCGGTGGTAGAGCGGGTGTAACGCTCGGTTTTCACATAGGTGCCCTTGGGGTTGGTGCCGTAGAACTGGACGGTCAGCTTATTGCCGGACACATAGGAGACAATTTTGATGGGATAGTCCGTGTCGTTGCGGAACCGGAAGTCCAGAGAGGGGTAGTATACCGTGGCATCCAATCCATCGGGGACATAGCCCACGATAAAAGCGTGGTTGGCCCGGAGCACGATGTCCAGGTTGGCGTACACGGCGCAATAGTACAGTGCCGAGGACACCTGGCACACGCCGCCGCCGTCCATGGTGACCGTCTGGCCGTTTTGATAGCCGGTGGAGGTCTTGTAACCGTTGGCCTGGGAGGGATCTCCAATGGTGCCCAAGTAGGAGAAGGTCTGCCCAGGCATGAGGATTTTCCCGTTGCAGGAGGAGGCGGCCAAGGCTACGTTGTAGGAACGGGTCGCCACGCCGTCCAGGTAACTGGTGTTGCTGGCCAGCAGGTCTTGATAGAGCAGAGGGGCGGCGCTGCTGAGATTGGGCTGGGTCAGGGTGACGGGAATGGAGCAGGTCTCCCCAGGCTGGGCGGCGTCAATGATTTTCTGCGCCTCTTCGGGGTCAATCTCACAGCCCACCACCAGGGGGGTTAAATTTCCGTTTTTGTCCTGGGTGGGGGCCTTCGGCTCCTGATAGACCAGCTCACTGAGAATTTGGCCGGTGAGCTCTGCACAGGGGACGGGTTCGGTCTCCACCGTCAGGGAGGTCTCCCCGGTGGCCAGGGCCTGGGTGATGTTCTCCATCAGGGTGTCTTTGTTTACCTGCGCGCCATCGGTACCCATGGTCAGTTCCAAAGACTCGTCGGTGATCTCATAGGTGAAATCCACAGGGGCCACATACATAGCCTCAGCGATTTGGTCGATGTACCCCAGCACCTGCTGCTCCCCCTCGGGGGTAAAGGAGGAGGAGGACAGGGAGAGGGAGACGGGGTCTGAGTCAATGCCAAACCAGGCCATCCCCAGTGAGAGGAACGGACGGGAGCTTTTGGCGGACATGCCGTACTCCACCGCAGCCTGAGGGTCCACGTCCAACAGAGTGCCGGGAATGGTGATGGACTGCTCTTCTCCATAGTTCAAGGTCAGAGAAAACTCGTCCAGGTGGTCCTGCATGGAGTTGGTCATGTATTCCATGGCAGCGTCCTGGGTCATTCCACCCAACTCCAGGGTGACCGTCTGCGCCGTATTTTGGGCCACGGTGCCGGGGAGCAGGCGACCATTGCCACTGACCCAGGCGCACAGCCCGCAGTATGCCCCCGCCAACACCAGCACCACAGCTGCGGCAATGATTCCGGCGATGACGGGCGGGGTAAACTTTAAATTCAGTTTCAGTCGTTTTGTGGGACTCATTTGATCCATACAACTTCCTCCATATGTTAATCCGTGTAAGCGTTACCAAGAAATAATCAGAATGGAATCGAATTGCAACGACCTTATTGTAGCACCAATGGATGGGAGGTACAAGAACAATTCGGTAAAAAAGAATTACAAACTGTCATCATTTTCGGGACCTATTTACACTGAGACAAAAGGTGTATATAATGTGAGGGAGAGCAACCGGGCAGACCCACAGCCCGGATAGAAAGGAAACTGACCTTATGCAAGGATCCTATCAGTATGAACAAGGGAGCGGGTACCACTATGACCCGCACCAAAAAAGGCCTAAAAACAATGGGAATTGGGAAGATTGGGGAGATTGGGTGGGTATTGCGGTGCTCTTTGTCATCCCCAGCAAGATCACCAAGCTGATCGCCCTGTTGTGGCTGGTGGGGCGTGTGCTGGGCAGGAGCCGAGCCCGGCGGCAGAAATATGAGCTCCCGACGCATCAGGCGGTACGGTATGTGTACAACCAGGCGGGCACCAACTTTGCTCAGGGGCAGAACCGCACGTCTGCCCCTGGCTCCAAGGGAACGGGAAAGACGCTGCCCGGAACCTTCAAAATGCTGGCGGGCGGTGTGATAGCACTGGTGTTTGCGCTGGGGACGGTGGCAGAGGGAGTCGACTTCGTGGACAGCCTGCGTAACGGATACTTTTTCACCGATGAGCTGGTCAACGTGGTGGTGTGCTTGGTGGCCTGCGGTGTGGGTGTGGGGATGTTTCTCAGTGGGCGGGAGCTGCGCCGCCGGGTGGAGCGATACACCAGCTACCTGGCCTACATCGGAGCCAACCGCCAGGTGAGCCTGGCCCCCATGGCAGAGGCCATGGATCTTTCGGTGCGCAAGCTCACCCGGGACTTGCGGGACATGCTGGCTACCCATGTGCTTCCCACCGGCTACCTGGATATGGGGGCGGGCAAGCTGATTTTGACCGAAATGGGACATACGGAGCCTGAACCGGAGCCGGAACCGGAAGCGAAAGAGCAGACGGAGGAGGACGACATTCTGCGGGAAATCCGCCTCATCAACGACCTGATTTCCGACCGAGAGATGAGCGCGAAAATTGACCGCATTGAGGAGATTACCCACAGGATTCTCCAATATCAGAGAACCCACCCCCAGCGCAGCGATCAGCTGCGTACCTTCCTCAACTACTACCTGCCCACCACATTGAAGATTCTCCGCGCCTACGCCCGCATGGACGCCCAAGGAGTGGAGGGAGAGAACATCACTGCCGCCAAGCAGCGCATCGAAGGTATGATGGATCAGGTGGTGGAGGGCTATGAAAAGCAGCTGGATAAGCTATTCCACAGCGATGTTATGGACATCACCGCCGACGTGCAGGTACTGGAAAACATGCTGAAAAAAGACGGCTTATCCGGGGATGGGATGAATTGGAATGGATGACAGGTGAGAAGGGAGGCGCATGGTATGCAGCAGGCAGAGCAGATTTGGTTTGACTCCACCGACGGGGTACACCGCTGCGCCGGGTATCTGTGGCGGCCCCAGGGGGATGTGCGTGGAGTGGTGCAGATCGTCCACGGCATCGCCGAGCACATGGGGCGGTACGACCACTTTGCCCGCTACCTGAACCAGCACGGCTACGCCGTGTGCGGCGAGGACCACTTGGGCCACGGGAAAACCGGGGAGGCGGCGGGGCAGTTTGGCTACTTTGCCCGCCACGACGGCTGGACGTTGGTCACCGCCGACGTGCGTGCCTTCCGGCAATTGATGGGTCAGCGCTTTCCAGGCGTCCCCTACATCCTGTTGGGCCACTCCATGGGCTCCTTCCTCACCCGCACCTACCTATGCCGCTATCCCGGCACCGTGGATGGGGCCATTCTCTCCGGCACGGGGCAGGAAAAGGCCCTGTTGGTGGGGGCGGGAAAGACCCTGGCTGGCCTGATCGGGCATCTGCGGGGCTTTGACGCGGTCAGCCCTCTCATCCACCGGCTGTCCCTGGGGGGCTATAACCGCCAATTTCGCCCCAACCGCACCACGGCAGACTGGATCAGCCGGGACGAGCAGGTGGTGGACACCTACCTGAAAGACCCCTTCTGTACCATTTCCCCCACGGTAGGGCTGTACCACGACATGCTGGGGGGCTTGCAATACATTTCCAGCTCCCGTGCCCTGTCCCAGATGGACCCCAACACCCCCATTTACCTCTTTTCGGGGGATCAGGACCCGGTGGGGAGCAATGGGGCGGGGGTGCGTAAGGTATACGGGTATTTTCGGGATCACGGCACCCGGGATCTGGAGTTGAAGCTATACCCCCAGGCCAGACACGAGACCTTGAACGAGACCAATCGCATGGAGGTATACGCCGACGTGCTGGCGTGGCTGGACAAGCACACATAGGCAGAAAACGTGCCGCACAATCCAAGTTGTGCGGCACTTTCTTGAGCAAGAACGGGGGGCTCTGCCCAGGGCATCCACCATGCGCCGCCTTGGCAACCCCTCAAACGCAAGATCAGAGAGGATTTTAACACATATGGTGATATTCGATCTAGATGGAACCCTGCTGGACTCCAACGACCTGTGGGTGGATGTGGACCTGGAATTTCTGGCCCGCCACCACTGTCAGGTGACCAAAGAGTATGAAGAGGCGGTGACAAAAGCCATTTTTCCCGTGGCTGCCCGCTATACCCGGGACTACTACCATCTGAGCCTGACTCCAGAGGAGATTATGAATGAGTGGGAAGAGCTGGCTGCCCACCACTACCGGGATTTGGTGGAGCTCAAGCCAGGCGCGCGGGCGTTGCTGGAGCAGCATCGCCGCCAGGGGAAGGACATGGCTCTATTTACCGCCTGCCGCCCCCGGCTGTGCCAGCTGGCTCTGGCCAGGCACCAGCTGGAGGGGTACTTCTCCCATGTGGTATTTGCCGAGAAGCTGGGGATGGAGAAGCATGACCCCCGGTGTTTTGCCGCCCTGAGCCACACCCTGGGGGTGGAGCCGGAGGCGTGCACCCTGTTGGACGACTCCCCCTTCAACTGTGCCACCGCTCAGAAGGCCGGAATGCACACCATTGGGGTGTATGACCCCTGCTATGCCTCCCGCTGGGAGACCATGCAGAACAGCTGCCACCGGTTTGTGCACTCGTTGGAGGAATTGGTGGAGGGGTGAGCCCAGTCCACAGGCCTCCTTGTGACAAGGGGGCTGTTCTGCTCCCTTATTTCGGCGCAGGCTTCCCAGCCTGGGGACGCACTCCTCGCTGGGGGTCCATTTTGACCAAAATGGACGAAAAGCCACCAAAGGGTCCCCCCTTTGGGAATCCCAGCGGAGCGCGTACCCCCTTGCCAACTGACAAGTTAGCATAATTTCCATAAAAAGTGAGACGATACAGGGTTTTCGCTCTGTACCGTCTCGCTTTTTTGATTTACTTGGTTGCGCATCGCTCCAGCAGGTAAGCCCCGCAGTCGGCCACCCGGATGAACACTTTACCGGGGTTGCGCCGCTCCAGGGCCTCAGTGACCCCGTCCTGCCAGGCAGCGGACAGGCAGGTGACCCCCACCTGGTCGCAGGAGTCCACGTCGGTGGCGGTGTCCCCAATGTAGCAAAACTCCTCCGGGGCCAGGTGGTACTTGTCCAACAGGTAGCGCAGGTGCTCCACCTTATTGGGAGCCACGTCAGACCCACACAGCACCTCGTCAAAGAGATGGGAAATCCCCCACTCGTGCAGGGAGATGGTACAGGTGGGAGTGCCTTTCCCCGTCACCAGCACCAAGGGAACACCCCGGTCTTTCAGGGTCAGCAGAAGCTGGCGGATGCCGGGGAACAGGTCGGGCACCATTTGGGGGTGGAGCCGCTGGTACTCCCGGCAGTAGTCCGCTACCCCGGCCTCCCACTGGTCTCCGGCTAGAATCTTGGCAATGCCCGTCTCGTCCAGACCGTAGGTGGCGGTGATCTCCGCCTCGCTCAAGGTGTGTCCGGCGTAGGGGGACAGGGCCAGGCCAAAGGCCCGGGTACACAGGGGAAGGGTGTCGGCGATGGTGCCGTCCAGATCAAATCCAATCATGCGATACATGGTGTTGTCTCCTTTTGAAAGGTATGTGGTGGGAGCCGTTACCCGGCAAAAACTTGCGTCCAATATAACACCCCATTGGAGCTATAACAGCCCACGCCAATGGAGGTGAAGTTCGCACTGAGAATGTTTGCTCGGTGTCCCGGTGAGTTCATCCACCCTTCCATGACCGCTTGGGCGGAGGAGTAGCCCATGGCGATATTCTCCCCGGCGGTGGAGTAATTGCCCAGGCCGAACACAGCGGTCAAGGGGTTGGAACCGTCGGGCCGGACGTGATCAAAGACGGTGACCAGTTCGGTGCTTCTGGTCTGGGCAAAGCTGTTGAGATTGCTCACGGCGGTGAGAGGGGAGAGGCCGGCCTTGGCTCGCTCCTGGTTCACCAAATCCACCACTTGACTGGCCATGGAGCTGGGATCAAAGACCGGGGGAATGGTGGCGGACTCCTGTGCGCCGCAGCGGGTGCAGGTGCGCACTTTTGTACCCGCCGAGGAGGCGGTGGGGGCAACGGTGGTGACCCAAGCCCCAAAGCTATGGCCTAAAGCGGCGGTGAAGTGATCCTGGTAGCGGGCTCCGCAGGCACAAGTGTATGTGGTGTATCCCTGGGTGGTACAGGAGGGCGGGGTGACGACGGAGGTGTAGCTATGGTGATGTACCGGGGCGGGGGTTGGCGTGGGACGGGGGGTGGCCACCGGCCGCGGGGCAGCCGTGTGCGTCACCGCCGCCGAAGGGGCGGCTGTGGCCGGGGGGGAACTGGACGCCGCAGGAGATGCGGACGGCTCAGTGGGGTCAGACGTGGGGGTGACGCTGGGCTGCGGGGAGGCGGAAACCCCTGGGGTTGAGGAGGGCGTGGGGGTTGGTGCACGGGCTCCGGTGCACCCGCAGAGCAGCAGCAGGGCCAGGAGTGCGGATAGGGTGGGGATGAGTGTGCGTTTCATAAGATTCCCTCCTTGTTGTCATGTGGTGAGATAGGGTTACAGCTTGCTTAGGTGCTGGCTGGCGGATTTCAGCATCAGCCGCTTGGTGCCCACGGTGTCAAAGGCGATTTCCACCAGGGCGTCGCCCCCCATTTTCTGCACGGACAGCACCATGCCCCGGCCAAAGGCCTTGTGCTGGACGCTGTCCCCCTTTTGCAGGGTGAGGCCGGGGGCGGCGTTGGGGTTGGGAAGGGGCTTGCCCGGGGTGGGAATGGGCTTGGGGCGGGCCTGGGGGGAGGGGATAAAGCTGCTGCCGCTCTCCCAAGGGCGGCTGTGCTCCTGATAGCTGCGCCCGCTCTGCTCCAACAGCTCCGGGGGGATTTCCCCGGCGAAGCGAGAGGGGCGGTTGGCACTGGTGCGGCCATAGAGCATACGCATGCTGGCACAGGTCAGGTGCAGCTGCTCCTTGGCCCGGGTCAGGGCCACATAGCACAGCCGCCGCTCCTCCTCCATCTCCTCCTCGTCGCCAATGCAGCGCATACCGGGGAAGATGCCCTCTTCCATGCCCACCACAAACACCACGGGGAACTCCAGCCCCTTGGCGGAGTGCATGGTCATCATCACCACCGCATCCTCGTTGGCATCGTGGTTGTCCAAGTCGGTATACAGGGCGATTTCATCCAAAAATCCCGCCAGAGTGGGGGATTCACTGTTTTCGATGTACCCTTTGATGGAGGTCAAAAGCTCTCGGATGTTCTCCAGCCGGGTGCGGTTTTCCACGTCGGGCTTCACGCTCAGCATGGCGGCGTAGCCGGTGCGCTCCATGACCACCTCGTAAAAGGCCGCCAAATCCATGCCGCTGGCCATGGCCCGCAGCTCCCGGATGAGGGCGGTGAAGGCCCCCAGCTTGGCCGCGGCCTTTTGCAGCTCGGGGAACTGCTCCGGCTGGCTGATGACCTGCCACAGGGACAGCCCCTGCTGGGCGGCAATGGCCCGGGCCCGCTCCACGGTGGTGGGGCCGATGCCCCGGGCGGGCACGTTGATGATGCGGGACAGGCGCAAATCGTCCTGGGGGTTGGAGATGACGCAGAGATAGGCCAGCATGTCCTTCACTTCCGCCCGGTCAAAGAAGCGGGTGCCCCCAATGACCCGGTAGGGGATGCCGGTGCGCTTGAAGGCCAGTTCCAGCTGGTAGGACTGGGCGTTCATGCGGTACAGCACCGCGTGATCCCGCCACTTCATCCCCTGCCGGTAGTGCTCCAAAATGGTGTTGGCCACATACTGGGCCTCGTCGCTCTCGTTCATGGCGGTGTACAGGTGCACCTTGTCTCCCTCCACCCCCGCCGTCCACAGCTCCTTGCCCTTGCGGCCCTGGTTGCGGCGGATGACGTGGTTGGCCGCAGACAGGATGGTCTTGGTGGAACGGTAGTTTTGCTCCAAGCGGATGCACTGGGCGTTTTTGTACTGGCTCTCGAACGAGAGAATGTTCTCGATGGTGGCACCCCGGAAGCGGTAAATGGACTGGTCGTCGTCCCCCACCACGCAGATGTTTTTGTGGCCCCCGGCCAGCAGGGAGGCCAGGAGATACTGCATGTGGTTGGTGTCCTGGTACTCGTCAATGAGCACATAGCGGAACTTGTTTTGATAGTAGGCCAGCACCTCTGGGTCCTGCTGCAAAAGGCGCACGGTGTGGAAGATGATGTCGTCAAAGTCCAACGCCCCGGCCTCCCACAGCCGCTTTTGGTAGGCGGTGTACAGCCGGGACAGTTGCTCCAGGCGGAAATCCCCACTTTTTTTGACCTCCTTGTGGAAATCCTCCGCCAGCTGCATCTGGTCCTTGGCCTTGGAGATGGTACTGAGCACCGAGCGGGGCGGGAACAGCTTTTCATCCATGCCAAACTCTTTCAGGCAGTCCTTAATGACCCGCAGAGAGTCGTCGGTGTCGTAGATGGTAAAGGAGGAGGGGAAGCCCAGCCGCTCAATGTCCCGGCGCAGGATGCGCACACAGGCGGAGTGGAAGGTGGAGGCCCAGATGTCCAGGGCCTGGGGGCCTAACACCCGTTCCAGCCGGTCTTTCAGTTCCCCGGCGGCCTTGTTGGTGAAGGTGATGGCCAAAATGGTCCAGGGGGGCGCCGGGTCCAGCTCACACAGCCGGGCGGCGTATTCCCGCCCCTGGGGGGTGGGACGGTCCACATAACTGCGCAAAAAGTTCAAATCCTCCTCGGTGGCCCACCCAGGCACTTCGGTGGAGTCGGAGCCTCGGCCATAGCGGATGAGGTTGGCCACCCGGTGGATGAGTACGGTGGTCTTGCCCGATCCCGCCCCCGCCAGCAGCAGCAGCGGGCCCTGGGTGGTGAGCACCGCCTGAAGCTGCTCCGGATTCAGGTTTGGGTAGTCCAGGGCGATGGCCGCCCGGCGCAGGGAGGCAAATTCCGAACACTGTTTCTCGTTGAGCATAGCATCAAATCCTTGTTGTAAAATCCAGTTTTCAGTCATTATATCAGATACTAACACCCAGGGCAACACTCCCCGGCGGTTGACTTGTGGGGGTTCAGCCAGTAAAATAAGGTGAGATCGGAAATGGAGGTGGCAGGCATGCGAAAGCTACCGTGGTTTGTGGGAGGTTTTGCTTGGATGTGTCTGCTGCTGGTGTTGGATGCACCGGTGGCCGGTCTGCTTGTCCCGGCGGTGCCGGTGCTGGTGGGGTGGCAGCTGTGCCAGCCCAAGAGCCGGGAGGAGTGGCTGGAGATGCGGGCGCGCCGCCGCCGCAGATACCTTTTCTGGCAGGTGTGCCGCCGAGGAACGGCGGTGGTGGCAGGATGCGTGGCGGGGCTGTGCTGGTTTTCTGTCTACTATTGTATGGTGTGCCTCCCCGCCACGGACTGGGTGGGGGAACAGACCCTCTCAGGCACCGTGATCTCCCAGCCCCAGAAGCTGTCCACGGGGTCTTATTCCGTGGTTATTCGACTGGATAGAGGTGCGAATTTGCAGCTCTATGTGCCTGCCACCTGGGATGAAGTGCAGCTGGGCGACCATGTGGAGGTGCCGGGCCAGATTGAGCAGGCCCCCCTGGTGTATACCCAGGAGATGACCTACTCCACAGCCAAAGGAATCTTTCTCACTGGCTCCTGCAAGGAGAAGCCGGTGATTCAATCCCCGGACGTGCTGCCGCTCCTGTGCTGGCCCACCTGGGCGGCCCAGCAGCTCAAGGGAGGCATTGAAACCGCCTTTGATGAGGTGGCTGCCCCTCTGGCGGTGGCGGTGACCCTGGGGGATAAGAGCGGACTGGACGATGGCCTCTACCAGGATATGACCCGGGCGGGGGTGCTCCACGCCGCAGTGGTGTCCGGGCTGCACATCTCCTTTTTGGTGGGAATTCTGACGGTGTGCTGCCGGGGAAACCGCCGGTGGAGCCTGGCGCTCATCCCGGTGCTGGTCTTTTATGCCCTGATGGCTGGGTCCACCCCCTCTGCCTTTCGGGCGGTGTGGATGCAGGGCGCGGTGCTGGCGGTGCCCTGGGTGGGCCGGGAGCAGGATGCCCCTTCCGCTCTGGCTCTGGCGTTGCTGATACTGCTGGTGCAGAATCCCTTTTCCGTGGTCAGTGTGGGGTTGCAGTTGTCCTTCCTCTCGGTGACTGGGATTCTTCTGGTGAGCGGCCGTATGTATACCCGCATGACCAAGCCGGTGGAGCCTTGGAAGGAGAAGGGCTGGAAACAGCTGGTGAAACGGGGGTGGCAGTGGGTCAGCGCCTCGGTGTCCGCCTCCCTGGGGGCTATGGTGTTGACGATACCCCTGTGTTTGTTTGTGTTTGAGCAGGTGCCTGTGGTGGCGCCGGTGGTGAACATTTTGGTGTTGTGGGCCGTGACGGCCCTGATGATTTGTGCCTTGGCCTTGGGCGTGTTGGCCCACTGGATGCCGGGAGTGGCCACGGCGCTGGGACGATGGGCGGGGCTGCTGGGCCACTACACGGTTTGGATTGTCCACGGGTTTGGCACCCTCCCCTACGGGGTTTTGAGTTTGGAAAACCCCTACCATATGATTTGGCTGGTGGGCGCCTACGCCGCAGGGGGACTGGTGTTATGGGGTGGAGTGGGTGTGCTGCTGTCCGTCCTGGCCACGCTGGGGCTGTTGGTGGCCCTGATCTTGCCGGTGGTGCTGTCTGCGTGGACGGTATCCCGGTCTGATCTGGTGGTGGCGGGGCTGGACGTGGGCCAGGGCTCCTCCACCCTCCTGATGGGGCCGGAATCCACCCTGTTGGTGGACTGCGGCGGGAGCCGGTCCGCCTCCGCGGGAGACATTGCTGCGGACTACCTGGCCTCGGTGGGGCGCAATGCGGTGGATGTGCTGCTGCTCACCCATCTGGACGACGACCACTTCAACGGGGTTCAGCGGCTGCTGGACCGGGTGGAGGTGGGGCAGGTGCTGGTGCCTGACTCGGCCCGGGGCGAGGACAACGCCCAGCAGCTGCAGGGCTGGCTGGAGGAGCGGGACATCCCCTGTCAGTGGGTGGGGGATGAGACCTCATGCACCTTGGGAGAACTGAACGTGAGGGTCATTCCTCCGCTGGGCAGCGGCACCACCAACGAGGAGGGACTGTCTGCGCTGTGCACGGTGGGAGACTTTGATGTCCTGCTCACCGGGGATGCGGACAGCTATGTGGAGCACATGATTGTGAAATACTTTGCCATCCCCAACATTGAATTACTGGTGGTGGGTCACCACGGTTCCGGGGACTCCACCAGCATGGAGCTTCTGGGGTGGACCCGCCCGGAACTGGGTATCATTTCGGTGGGGGAGGACAACCACTATGGGCACCCGGACCCAGAGACCTTGGAGCGGCTGCGCCGCTCGGGGGTGGAGGTGCACCGCACCGACCTGGAGGGGACGGTGACGGTGGTGGTCCAGGGGGACCAAGTGGGAATCTGGTGAGAACGAAGAGGAGGAAGCGGTATGCCGCCCAAACATCAAACGGACAACACTGCCATGCGGGAACTAAAGCAGGCACTGCGCCAGGGGACGCTGAAAAACCTCTATGTCTTTTACGGCGACGAGGCGTTTTTACGGGAATATTACCTGGGTCAGGTGAAGAAAGCCCTCTTGCCCCAGGGGATGGAGGACTTCAACCTCCACACCGCCCAGGGCAAGGAGTGCTCCGTGGAGTGGATTGCCCAGGCGGTGGACTGCCTGCCCATGATGAGTGAGCGCACCCTGGTGCTGGTCACCGACTTTGACCTCATGGGGCAGGGGGAGAGTGGGCGCAAGCAACTGCTGGAGCTGTTTGCCGACCTGCCCGACTACTGCTGTCTGGTGTTTGTCTATGATTTGGCCAACTTCAAGGTGGATGGGCGGAGCAAGCTGGGCATCTACCTCAAGCAGGCGGGGGCACTGGTGAATTTCCAACGGCAGAGCACCGGCGACCTCACTGACTGGATTGTGCGCAAGTGCAAGGCCATGGGCCGCCGGGTGGACCGTGCCGACGCCCAGTATCTCATTTTCCTGTGCGGGGACAGCATGACCAACCTGGCCACGGAGTTGGAAAAAATTTGTGCCTACGCCGCAGGGGAGCGGATCACCCGGGAGGAGATCGACGCGGTGGCCATTCCCCAAGTGGATGCGGTGGTGTTTCAGATGACGGATGCCCTGGCCCGGCGGGACTTTGATCAGGCCGCCTCGGTGCTGGCAGACTTGCTCCACAGCCAGGAGTCGGGGGTGATGATCCTCTCGGTGATGGGCAAGTATTTCCGCCAACTCTACACCGCCCGTCTCTACCTGGAGGCGGGGCTGAGCCGAGGGGACTTTATGCAGCTGTGGGGGATGAAGCACAGCTTTCAGGGGGACAAGCTGATGGATGCCGCCCGGAAGTTTTCCCTCTTGTGGTGCCGCCACGCTGTGCGCCGATGCAGCGAGGCGGATATACAGCTGAAAATCAACTATGGAGCGGATCGTGAGATTCTCACCCAGCTTTTGATGGAATTATCCGCTGGACGGAAGGTGATCCCATGCTAAAAATCAAAGAGGCCATCATTGTGGAGGGCCGATACGACAAAAACAGCTTGTCTCAAGTGGTGGATGCCCTGATTTTAGAGACTTCCGGGTTTGGGGTGTTCCAGGACGGGGAGAAGCTGGAGCTCATCCGCCGTCTGGCCCAGCGGCAGGGGATTATTGTCCTCACCGACTCGGACGGGGCGGGGTTCGTCATCCGAAACTACCTCAAGGGTGCCATTCCCAAAGATCAAGTGAAACACGCCTACATCCCCGATGTGTACGGCAAGGAGCGGCGCAAGCGCAAGGCCGGCAAGGAGGGAAAGCTGGGGGTGGAGGGGATGAACCCGGACGTGCTCCGCCAGGCACTCCTGCGAGCGGGAGCCACGGTGCTGGACGGGGACGGGCCTGCCCCCGCCCGGGGGGATTTGACCCCGGCGGACTTGTTCCAGTTGGGGCTTACCGGCCGTCCGGACTCAGCCAGCCGACGGGAACAGCTGCTGCACAAGCTGGGCCTGCCCCAGCACATGAACAGTAAGGCGCTGCTGGTGATGCTCAACGCCCTGCACACCCCCCAGGAGGTGGCGCAGATGGTGGAGGAACTGGAGAAAAGCGAGAAAGTTGCCCCATAAGAGGAACCCCCGGCTACGCCGGGGGGTTCCTCTTATGGGGTTAGACCTGGGGAATCGTGTTGGTTCCCACGGGGGGCATCTGGTCGCAGCCGGTGCAGATGTCGTTGTCGGACACCTCGTTGCAGCTGACAAAGGTATCGCCTACGGTAGCCACAGCACCGAACTCCACAGGCACCGCCACACAGATGTCCTGGGTGATGGTGAACACGCAGGAGCCGTTTTTCATGCCGTTGCACACCTCACGGCCCGGGGTAACCACCGGAGTGCCGCAGCACTTGGTGGTGGTCATCCCGGTCTGGGCAAAGGGGGTAACGGTGACAGGCACACATACAGAGGCAGATTGATAGCCCACAGCGGGGCAGGTCTGGGTGTCATTGAGCACCTCAGGATTGACAGTAGGAAGCATTGGAATCTCTCCTTTCTGGCCATCGCCATTCTCACTCTATGCCAGGTGTGGGAGAAGGGTGACAGAGGGAGGGAAGATGTGTCCGAGACGCAAACATGGGTGTAGCCGCTGCCTGCTACACCCATGTTTGTTATATATGGCACATATGAAGAAGGGGATATTCCATCAATCCACTTTCTTTTGGAAAGTAGTGGGCTCGAAGGAGCCAATGGCCTGGCAGACGTCACACACGTCCGGACGAGTCTCATAAACGGCACCGCAGAACATGCAGCGGTAACCCTGCACCGTCACGGTCTGGGGTTGGGCAGGGGCAGCGGAAGGAGCCGGCTGAGCGGTGGTGCTCTTTGCGCTGTTCAGCTTGGCCAGAGCGGTGAGGAAGCGGAATTCATGGTCCTTCTCGATTTTGGCGATCTGGTCAAAGAGCATGCCAACTTCCTCAAATCCTTCTTCCCGGGCAATCTGGGAGAAGGAGGGATACATGTTGCTCCACTCACCATATTCGCCCTGAATGGCCTCCTGAAGGTTGGCGGCACTGGTACCCACGCCCTTCAGACGCTGATAGAGCAGCCGACCGTGAACCCCTTCGTTCTGGGCCATCTTCTCAAACAGCTCTGCCACGTCTTCATGCCCCTCTTGCCGGGCTTTGTCGGCAAAGAAGAGGTACTTGTTTCGGGCCATGGATTCCCCGCTGAACGCGGCCAGCAGATTTTGTTCGGTGCGAGATCCTTTGAAATTCATTGTGAATACCCCCGTGTTCATATTATTAATAATAGTAACTGTTACTGATAATATACCCATCCACGGTGTTTGTCAAGTGCTGATGAGAAAAAATATAGTTGGCGTTCAAAAGCATCATTCGAGAGAATGCAGAAAAGAAATGACACAGCTCTTGTCCATGGCTTGGAAATACAGGAACAACAACTTGGGACCGAACAAAGATGTAAGATGGAGTATTTTGTATGACACTGTTTCGTATTTTATCATCATGATATTTTTGTGCAATTGATAGAAAAATTTCCAGTTTGATTCCGTCGCTTTTGAAGGGGAATCGGCTCATATTGTAATGCACACGAAGTTTTATCCATGTATATAGGTGAAAACATATATTTTCGGATGAAAAAACTTGAAATAATAGATAACCATTCCTTCGGCTTAGCTATTTAATGATTTTCTGTTTTTGGTGAAGATGACCAATACCACACGGAAGATAGTCGCTTCTTGTGCGTGTATGTGCTACAATATTTTGATGAATGCCCGAACATCCCAAGGAAAGGAATCTCTAGCCTCAGCACCGTTCCCAGTCAACGCAGGAAGTTACAGGCGCGAAGCCAGGTGTCACGATCCTGGCATGAACGACCCACAGATGGATGGCAGCGTCCACATTGTGAACAACGGTGTTACCCACGTATCGGGCATACAAGAAGTAAGGAGGGAGAAATGCAAAAGAAGCAGAGGAATGTGAGAGATCACAAAAGAATGTAAAATACTGAAGTAGGAGGTAAGTATGACAAAAGGAAAAACCAGAGTCCTAAGTGGAGTTCTGACAGCGTCCTTTATCGCCACCAGCGTGCTTGGTACTGTGCGGATTGCCTCGGCAAACGGCGGCGAAGCGCAAGTCAACATCGGGAAGGATAGCATCACCATTGGAAATGAGTTCTTGCAGAGAACCTATTCCATCCAGGATGGCCATATCCTCACCAGCTCCATTGACAACCACAGAATCAATCTGAACACCGTGCCTGGGAAAGGCTCGGAAGATTTCGTCATCAACACAATTTCGGAAGGCAGTGTGTAGACAGAGGATCCCATCGTCAATGATCCCATCTACCAGTACACCACACCTTTGTCTACGGATGGGTGGACGGCAACCCTCACCAACAGTACTGGGACTCAGTTCCCCAATGACCAGGTGAAGTTGCTGTTTGACGGAAAGCTGGACACCTATGTGGACAGCTGGAACATCAGCGGACAACCCTTTACCCTGGACATCAATTTTGGCAAGGAGCAGACCATTGCCGGGATGTCCGTCAACAAGCGTCCAGGTTATGCGGATTCCGCCTACGGCACCAACGGCACCATGGGCGGCTATGAAATCTGGACCAGCGAGAACGGAGAAAACTACACAAAGCTGACTGAGGGTACATTCACCAAGGAAGATTATAACCTGCACCAGGACGGCGAGCTGCACAACGTGGGTGATCTGGTCTACGTCAACTTTGACCAGGCTGTCACCACCCAGTATGTGCGAGTGGTGCAGACCAGCGTGGCACTGGGCACCGCCCAGGAGTTCTCCAGCGCAGAAGTGGACTTTTACGACACTCCCGTGGAGAAAACCCAGGTCGTGGTGAAGCCTGAGACGGCTCTGAATCGCTCTGCCTGGAAGGTCTCCATCCAGAACGGCTCCGGCACCGCCATCTCCGCGGAACAGGTAGCCAAGCTCACCGACGGTGACACCGACACCTATGTGGATGACTACACCATCAGCGGTAACCCCTTCACCGTGGACATTGATCTGGGCTCCGTGCAGACGGTCAGCTCCCTGTCCATCGACAAGCGTCCGGGCTATCCCGATGCCAACTACGGCACCAACGGCACCATGGGCGAGTTTGAGCTGTACGTCAGCGACAACGGCACCACTTGGAAGCTGGCCGGTGCCGGAAACTTTACCAAAGAAGCCTACAACCTGCATCAGGACGGCAATTTGTATAATGTGGGTGACCGGGTATACGCCAACTTCTATCAAACCTATGAGACGCAGTATGTCCGCCTGGTTCAGACCTCCTGCTCCATCGGCAGCGCGGCTGAGTTCACCAGCGCGGAGCTGAACCTGTACTCGGACCAGTACAAAGGCCCCAACTGGAATGTCCAGATTACCCCCATCAATGAGGATGCCATCTATTCCAGCCAGCTGGTGTACGAGGGTGCCACCCAGGCCGACACTGAGGACGGCGTGAAGCTGACCATCAGCTACAAGCCCTATGAGCTCAACGGCGTCACCTATGACATCGACCAGGTTGTGGTGATGAGCGATACAAAGCACTACATGAGATCCTTCCTGGAAATCAGTGTGGATAATCCCGACGGGGCGAAGATCGACTACATTGACACCGATCGGTTCATCGTCCCCGACGATGCCAAGGGTGTGTGGTGCAGACCGGAGGATTCCGCCATTTCCTCCATGTGGATCGGCCGCCATGAGCTGATGCTGGGCCAGCTCATCTACCTCAACGGTCTGTTTATGGGCAGCGAGTTCCCCGCTGCGGATACCATCATCAGCGACAACGCCACCCAGATCCGTTACTACTCCGGTAAGAACTTCACCAAGCTGGGAGAGGACGGCCAGTTGACCACCGACGGCAAGTTCGTGACCTGGCAGAACGTCATTGGCGCGGCCCAGGGCACCGATACCTCTGTGGTACAGACCGACTTCTTCAGCTACATCCAGGACATCGCCACCCCCACCGAGTTCCGCAAGCAGTACAACTCTTGGTACGACAACATGATGTCTATTACCGACGAGAGCATTGCCTCCTCCTTCAACGGAGCGGAAGCCGGACTGACCCAGAACGGCGTGGAGCCTCTGGACTCTTATGTGGTGGACGACGGCTGGAACAACTACTATTCTGTCATTGGTGAAACCACCTATGTCAATCCCAGCACGGACGCTGGCAGCGGTACACCCAACCAGACCGGTTTCTGGGAGTTCAACAACAAGTTCCCCAACGAGTTGTATACCTCCAGCTCCCTGGCGGAAAGTCTGGGCGCCACCTTCGGTGTTTGGGTTGGCCCCCAGGGCGGATACAACTACTTCGGCGGATTTGCCCAGTATCTGGAGGCCATGGGCACCGGCGAGGCCCAGCCAAACTCCGCGCTGGGCACCGTTATCTGCACCGGCTCCAGAACCTACCTGAAGAACTTTGAGACCATGGCCCTGGATTACCAGAACCGCTTCAACGTGACGTACTGGAAGTGGGATGGCTTCGCCTCCAGACCCTGTAACGATTCCTCTCACAACCATATGACCGGCGGCGACAACAACATGTACTTCACCTCCGACATGTGGGAGGCCTGGATTGATCTGTTTGACGCCGTGCGTGCAAACAACCCCAATATCTTCATCAACGCCACCTGCTACGTCAACCTCAGCCCCTGGCTGCTGCAGTGGGTCAACACCATCTGGGTGCAGGACTCCGGCGATACCGGGCAACTGGGTACTGGTGAGCGCCATGAGCAGAAGATCTACTATCGCGATCAGGTGTATTACCAGCTGCTCAAGCAAAACCAGGTGCAGTTCTCCCTGAGCAACATCTACAACCACGACCCCATCTACGGCGTGTCGGACAACAGCAACGCCACCACCGAGGTGTTCCGTGAATATCTGCTGGCCAACGCCGTGCGCGGCACCGCGTTCTGGGAGCTGTACTACTCTCCCTCCATCATGGATGACGCCAAGTGGCAGGTGACTGCTGACGTTCTGAATTGGGTGGAGAGCAACTTCCACATCCTCAAAAACGCCAAGCTGTTCGGAAACCAGCCCTCTCAGGGCGTGTACGGCTATTCCAGCTGGAGTGGTGAGCAGGGCATCGTGTCTTTCACCAACCCCCTGGACACCGAACAGACTTACCAGCTGGTCATCGACGATACTGTGGGCGCAGTCAGTACCCTGAAAAACGCCTCCGGCATCCAGGTGGAGCCCTATGTGGTGGGTCTGCTGGATCAGACCATCTCCTATGGCGACACCCTGACGGTGACTCTGGCTCCCCACGAGAGCAAGATTCTCCAGTTCAACGGAAATGACACCCAGGCTCCTGCCGTGGTTTCCACCGAGATGTCCGGTAACAACACCGTTCTGGTGAAGTTCTCTGAGCGTGTGAACGCAGATGCCACCTACACCGTCAACGGCGCTGCTCCCGCCAGCGCCACGTTGCTGGCTGACTATCGCACCGTGGAGCTGGTAATGGACGAGGACGTGGCCGGCACCGAGCTGACCGTGAAGGTGGACGGCCTCACCGATGCCTACGGCAATGCCTATCAGGGTGGCGACATCCGCTTTGCCACATACCAGGATAACCTGGTGGCAGACCTGTCCTCCCTGGAGACTTCCGGCCTGGACGGCCAGACCGGCAACGCCAACTATGCCCTCAACGGCGAATCCACCACCCTGACCGAAAACGGTGTGGAGGGAACCGGCGTATTCTCCGCCGCCTTCTCCATTGCCACCAAGTCCACGGACGCTGTGGTTCTGGAGCAGAAGGGAGCCTTTACCATCGGCATTGATGAGGAAGGCTACATCCAGGTGACCATCGGCAACGAGACCTTCACCTCCAAGAAGACCGTCACCACTGTGACCGAGAAGGCCCACGGCACCTTTGGTACCGATGAGTATGTGCCCACCCAGACCGAGACCGGCTACTACGGCCGTGTCAACGACGGCGAACTCCACACCGTTGCTGTGGTGCGTGAGGCCAACGGCATGCTGAAGATTTATGTGGACGGCGTTCTGTCCACCTCTCACTACAACGAGAGCAATCTGAACGAATCCCTCACCGCTGCTCCCATCGTGCTGGGCAGCAAGAACCTGACCGCCACCACCTGTGGCCTGCAGGTCACCAAGGAAGCTTTGGACTACGCCCAGGCTGAGCAGCTCAGCCAAGCTGTCTCCGTGGAAACCCGCCGCGAGCTGGATCGTTCTGCGTGGACTGCTACCGCCTGCAGCCAGATGGACGGCACCACCGGCGACTCCAATGCTCAGGCCGCCATTGACGGAAACCTGAACACCTGGTGGCACACCAACTACGTGGGCGGTGACAGCTGTGGCGATGACAACCACTGGATCGCCATTGACTTCGGCGGAGAGATCACCTTGGACTCCATTGACTACACGGGCCGCGGCGGTGGAAACGGCGACGTGTCCAAGTTCAACCTGTACGCCAAGGATTCCAACGGCCAGTGGGTTCTGGTGGTAGAGAACGGCCAGTTCAATAGTTCTCAAGTCGTGAACACCATCACCCTGGACAAGCCTCTCACCACCTCGGGCATAAAGTTCGAGCTGCTGGAGACTGTTGGCGGTTTCGGCGCAGCCAAGGAAATTCAGGCGTATGTCAGCAACAGCCCGGCCAACGCCGCCGATGTGGAAGCTGCCTATCAGGCCGCTGAAAAGGTGTTCAACACCGTCCAGGCTGGCGACTACACCCAGGACAGCTATCAGGCATATGCTCAGGCCTTTGCCAAGCTCAGTGCTCTGAAGGATGTCTCTGCCGAGGGCGGCGTGGTGATGCAGTTTGTGCTGGACGACGCCGTGAAGGCTGTGGAAGATGCCTATGCCGCTTTGGTAGAGGCCGAGGCGACCGTGGACAAGACGGAACTGCAAAACACCATTCAGAAGGCCCAGGACCTGAAAGAAGAGAACTACACGCCAGACAGTTGGGCCAACTTCCAGGCTGCACTCACTGCAGCGCAGAACGTGGCAGATCAGCAGGATGCGACGCAAAGCCAGGTTGATGCTGCGGTTGCTGCCTTGAAAGCCGCTATGGAGCAGTTGGTGGAGGCCGTGGAGCCCAGCCCTGAGCCCTCCACTCCTGTGGAGCCCAGCCCTGAGCCCTCCACTCCTGTGGAGCCCAGCCCCGAGCCCTCCACTCCTGTGGAGCCCAGCCCCGAGCCCTCCACCCCTGTGGAGCCCGATGGAAAGGTGATTCTGGACAACAACACCAGCACCCAGATCA